>NZ_CALKTS010000150.1 GCF_937997595.1 uncultured Campylobacter sp.
ATAAAAAAAGATAGTAAATAAAATAGCGAATACTAGCAAATTCGGCGCGAATCCTGCGCCGAATTTTAAAAAGAGCAAGGGTTAAAACGATGGGATGATTGCGCCTTTATATTGCGTCTCGATAAACTTCTTCACTTTCTCGCTTTGGATCGCTTTATCCAGCGCCTTGATCTTAGGGCTGTTTTCGTTACCCTCCTTAACGCTAATGACATTGGTGTAAGGGTTGCCCTCCGCCTTTTCTAAAAACAGCGAATCTTTGATCGGGTTTAAATTTGCGTTAAAGGCGAAATTTGAGTTGATAACCGCAATATCGACATCGCCTAAAGTGCGTGGAAGTGCGGCTCCCTCAAGCTCTAAAATTTCTAAATTTTTAGGGTTTTTCGTTACATCTAGCGGCGTGCGGAGCTTGGCGCTTTGATCAACTTCGATGAGCCCTGCGGCTACGAGTAGATCTAGCGCGCGACTTTCGTTAGTCGGGTCGTTCGGCACGGCAACTTTGGCGCCGTTTTTAAGATCTTTTAAATTTTTAATCTTATGGCTGTAGATGCCCATCGGCTCTAAATGCACGCCCACGGTCGCTTTTAATTTTGTGCCTTTGTTGGCGTTAAATTCCACCATATACGGCACGTGCTGAAAAAATCCGGCATCGACATCGCCGCTATCGGTAGCGAGGTTCGGGGTTACGTAGTCATTGAAAACCTTGACCTCAAGATCGTAGCCTTGGGCTTTTAGATCGGGCTTGATCTGCTCCAAAATTTCGGCATGCGGTATCGGAGTAGCGGCGACTACGATTTTTTCGGCAAGAGCGAAGCTGACGACGCTGGCGCTAAGAAGCGAAGCGAGAAGAAATTTCTTCATATTTAATCCTTTTGGTTAAAATTTCGCGGTATTATAGCAGGTAGAATTTTTAATGTCAAGCGTTTTTATATGATTTTTTAAAATTTTATACAAAATCCTTTAAAAATCAATACTTATAGATATATTGAAATACTATACTTTAATCTATTATCTATATAGTATCGCCATTTTAATGAGCGCTTTACATAAATTCCGCTAAAATCGCAAAATCTAAAATTTTAAAAAAAGGCTGAAAATGGCAGATTTTTACGACGCGAAAGCCGTAGAGGAGAGCTTTTATAAAATTTGGGAGCAGCGCGGTTATTTCGAGATCGACGGCAATAAAGATATCCAGCAAAAAGGCAAAAACTTTTGCATTATGATGCCCCCTCCAAACGTCACCGGAGTGCTTCATATCGGGCATTCGCTCACTTTTACCTTGCAAGATATCATGACGCGATACAAGCGAATGGACGGCTACCGCACGCTTTGGCAGCCGGGGTTAGACCACGCAGGCATCGCGACGCAAAACGTCGTCGAGCGCGAGCTTTTGACGCAAGGGATCAAAAAAGAAGAGATAGGGCGTGAGGAGTTTTTAAAGCACGTTTGGCGCTGGAAGGAGCAAAGCGGCGGGCAGATCGTAAAGCAGATGAAGCGTCTTGGCATCACGCCTGCATGGAGCAGACAGCGCTTTACGATGGACGAAGGGCTTAAAAACGCCGTGCGCAAAGCCTTCGTAAGCTTATACGACGCTGGGCTCATTGTGCGCGGAAACTACATGGTAAACTGGTGCACGCACGACGGCGCGCTAAGCGACGTGGAGGTCGAGCACAAGGAAAACAAGGGCAAACTTTATCATCTGCGCTACTACTTTGCGGACGAGCAAAATTTATCAAATTTAAATGGATGCCGAGCATCAAATTTAAATAAAAATTCTGTTTCAAATTTAACTCAAAATGACGAGGCAAAGTATCGTGATGAAGATTTGCAAGTTGCGCAGAATTTTGCGAGTGCAGATAGAACAAATAGTTCATCAAGCGAGCAAAATTCAAACTCTTGCAAAGATTCGCGCGAGACGAGCCGCAACTACATAGTCGTGGCGACTACGCGCCCAGAGACTTACTTCGGCGACACCGCCGTAATGGTAAATCCAGTGGACGAACGCTATAAAAATTTGATTGGTAAAAAAGTCGTACTGCCGCTAATCGGCCGCGAGATAGAGATCATCGCCGACGAATACGTCGATATGAGCTTCGGAACGGGCGCCGTGAAGGTCACGCCCGCGCACGATACCAACGACTACGAGATAGGCAAGCGCCACGAGCTGGGCTTTATCACCGTTTTTGACGAAAAAGGAATTTTAAACGAGCAGTGCGGTAAATTCAAAGGCCTAGAGCGACTTGCCGCGCGCGAGCAGATCGTAGCGGAGCTTGAGAGGCTGGGCTATATCGAAAAAATCGAGGACTACGAAAATCAAGTCGGCTACTGCTACCGCTGCAAAAACGTCGTCGAGCCGTATATCTCGCAGCAGTGGTTCGTGCGCGCAGATATCGCAAAAGAAGCAATTACCAAAGTAAATTCCGGCGAGGCGGAATTTTTCCCGAAGCACTGGATCAATAGCTTCAACGCCTGGATGCGCGAGCTGAAAGACTGGTGCATCAGCCGCCAGCTGTGGTGGGGGCATAGAATTCCCGTGTTTTACTGCGACTGCGGCCATCAGTGGGCGGAAGAGCGAGAGAGCCCCGATGTCTGCCCAAAATGCGGCGGCAAAAATTTTACTCAAGATCCCGACGTGCTTGATACGTGGTTTTCAAGCGGTCTTTGGCCGATCAGCACGCTTGGCTGGGGCAATGGCGAGGCGCTGAAAAACGAGAAGTGGTTTGAGGAGGATTTGAGTGAATTTTATCCAAATACCATGCTGATTACGGGCTTTGACATTTTGTTTTTCTGGGTCGCGCGCATGATGTTTCAGTGCCAAAACGCCATGGGCGATCTGCCGTTTCGCGACATTTATCTGCACGCCTTGGTTAAGGACAAAGACGGTAAAAAGATGAGCAAATCGAGCAAAAACGTAGTCGATCCGCTGTTAAAAATCGATGAATTTAGCGCCGATATTTTGCGCTTTACGCTTACGATTTTGTGCGTGCAGGGGCGCGATCTGCGCCTTAGCGACGATAAGCTTTTGATATATCGAAATTTTACGAATAAGCTCTATAATGCGAGCAAATTTTTGCTTTTAAACGCTTCTAAATTCGATGATTTAGACGCTGCACAGATCAAAACGAGCCTCGGTAAATATATGCTTTCGCGCTTTAACTGCTGCGTAAATTCCGTGCGCGAGAGCCTAGATACTTACCGCTTCAACGACGCTGCGACCGAGCTTTATAAGTTTTTTTGGGACGAGTTTTGCGATTGGGGCATCGAGCTTAGCAAGGCGGACAAGGCCGCAATCGGCGAGCTGGGGATGATTTTTAAAGAAGCGATGAAGTTGCTAAGCCCGTTTATGCCGTTTCTAAGCGAGTATCTGTATCAGGAGCTAAGCGGCACGAAGCTGCAAGACGCGCGCTCCATCATGGTGATGAGATACCCACATCCTGGCGAGCGCGACGAGCGGATCGAGGAGCTATTTTCGCTCGTTATCGAAGCGATCGTTAGCATTCGCCGCGCAAAGGCGACGATCGAGCTCGGCAATGCGCGCGTAGCCAAAGCCTACGTCAAATCCGCAGTCGATCTAAGCGCCGCCGCGGACTACATCAAAACGCTTGCCAAGGTCGATGAAGTGGAATTTACGCAGCAAAATATCGCAAATTCCGCCCGCGACGTAAGCGAGAGCCTAGAAACTTTCGTACCGCTTGAGGGGGTCGATCTTAGCGGCGTGATTTCGCGCCTTAATGCTCAGAAAACGAAGCTACGAAAAGAGATCGAAAAGCTCTCTGCAATGCTTGGCAATGAAAAATTTATCTCCTCCGCGCCGGCTGACGTCGTCGCCGCAAACCGCGAAGGGTTGCAAAGCGCGCAGGAAAAATTTGCTAAAGTATGCGACGAACTAAAGGCGTTTGGCGAGTAGCCCGCTCGTTTGAGCCAAAATTTTAAATTAAGGAGAAAAATATGTCAAAGGGTAGTATCGGTGGATTTACTTTAGGCACGGTCATAGCCGTCGCACTATCATGGGGAGTCAATAAAAGCATAATGTGGGCGATAATCCACGGATTTTTAAGTTGGTTATACGTGATTTATTATTTCCTACTGAGGTAAAATTTCATCGGCGGCGCGCCGTTTTACGCGCTAAATTTTAAAATTTGAAGGGTAAAAAATGAGCGAAAAAATAAAAATAGCGGTTTTAGGATATGGAAATTTGGGTCGCGGCGTGGAGCTTGCCGCTCGAAATAGTAAGGATTTAGAGCTTTCGGCGGTGTTTTCTCGCCGCGAGCCGCACAGCGTGCAAACATGCGGCGCGCCTGTGTTTAGCGCGGATGAAATTTTATCGCACAAGGGCGAATTCGACGTTTTGGTGCTTTGCGGCGGTAGCGCGACGGATCTGCCGACTCAGACGCCCGAGTTTGCGCGGAGCTTTAACGTCGTAGATAGCTTCGATACGCACGCAAAAATACCTGAGCACTTCGCCGCGGTAGACGCCGCAGCTAAAAAAGGTGGAAACGTAGGTATCATCGCCGTTGGCTGGGATCCGGGTCTGTTTTCGCTAAGCCGCCTATTTGGCGAGAGCGTGCTAGAAAACGGCAGCAGCTACACATTTTGGGGTAAAGGCGTAAGCCAAGGCCACTCAGACGCCATCCGCAGGATCGAGGGCGTCGTGGACGCACGCCAATACACCGTGCCGATAGAAAGCGCCTTGGAACGAGTCCGTGCGGGCGAAAACCCAAAACTTAGCACGCGCGAAAAACACTTGCGCGAGTGCTACGTCGTAGCCGAAGAGGGCGCCGATAAAGCGCGCATAGAAAAAGAGATAAAAACGATGCCGAATTACTTCGCCGATTACGACACGAGCGTGCATTTCATAGATCTTGCGACGCTTAAAAAAGAGCACGGCGGCATCCCTCACGGCGGCTTCGTCCTGCGAAGCGGAGCGACGGGCGAGCACGGCGAAAATAAACATCTGATCGAGTTTTCGCTAAAGCTTGACTCAAATCCGGAATTTACCGCAAGTGTGCTCGTAGCCTACGCCCGTGCGGCGTATCGTCTGGCACAAAGAGGTGAGAGTGGCGCATTTAGCGTGTTTGACATCGCTCCGGCGCTTCTTTCGCCAAAGAGCGCAGATGAGCTAAGGCGCGAAATTTTATAAATTTCTGGGGCGTTTCGGCGGAATTATGAACGAGGAAATCTGAGTGATAAAGATAGAAAATTTAAAGAAATTTTACGGCAAAACCTGCGTGATCGACGATGTGAGTCTGGAGGTAAAACAGGGCGAAATTTTCGCCATCGTCGGCCACAGCGGCGCGGGTAAAAGTACGCTGCTGCGCTGCATAAATGGGCTTGAGGACTATCAAAAAGGAAGCCTCAAAGTAGAGGGCAGGGAGGTAAGAGAGCTAAGCGCCGCTCAGATTCGTGAGCTACGTAAAAATATCGGTATGATTTTTCAGCACTTCGCGCTTATGAGCCGCCGCACCGTCGCGCAAAACGTCGCTACGCCGCTTGCGTTTTGGGGCCATCCCGAGGATCACACGAAGCGCCGCGTTGCCGAGCTTTTGGAGCTCGTGGGGCTTGCGGATAAAGCAAACGCCTACCCCAGCGAGCTTAGCGGCGGACAGAAGCAGCGCGTGGCGATTGCGCGTGCGCTTGCATTAAGCCCTAAAATTTTGCTATCCGACGAGGCGACCTCGGCGCTTGATCCCAACACCACCGCGCAAATTTTATCGCTTCTGCGCCGCATCAATCGCGAGCTGGGCATTACGATCGTGCTCGTCACGCATGAGATGGAGGTCGTAAAGGGCATCGCGCAGCGCGCGATCCTGCTTAAGGGCGGGCGCGTGAGCAACTCGGGCGATATCGTCTCGCTGTTTTTGCACCCGGATGAGAATATGAAGGAGTTTTTGGGCGAGGAGGAGGTGCTGCCCGCAAGCGGCGTGAATATCAGGCTCTTTTTCCCGCCCGCGGTTGCGTTTGACAGCGTGATCACGCATATGGCGCGCGCTTTGGAGATAAATTTTAACATCGTCTGGGGCAAGCTCGAGCGGCTTGATAAAAACGTCGTCGGAAGCCTCGTTATCAACGTAGAGCCCGCACACGTCGCGCGCGTGGAGGAGTTTATCAAAAAGGCGGGCGTAATCTACGAGATCGTAAGCGAGGATGAGATCAAAGATCACGCCATTTCGTAGGCGTGAAATTTAATATTTTTTCTATCGCTCGCAGCACCAGGCAGCGCGGCGTTGCCACCTTTTGCAGGCGTTAAATTTTACTTTTTTGCGCGCTTGCGCTGGATAAAATTTATGGGCGGTATCTGAAATTTAAATTTATAAGAGCGCCGAAGAGCATGAGCGATGCGCGCGGGCGTTAAAATCCGCCGCACTTGCATTACGCGCATTAAATTTCGTCGCGCGGGTAGTACTGAGACGCGGATGGTGCGGTTCAGTATGAAAATTTCATTCTGGCGTTTAAGGCGTGAAATTTTAATTTTATATCTCTGCGCGGTGCGTTGAAGCATGAAATTTTAAATTGCTTCGCCGTGCGCGGAATTTCAAAGCGCAAGATTTTGCTTTGGTGCGGTCGTGACTTTAAAATTTAAAATTTGTGCTTTAAATTTTATCGGCAGCAATGCCTGCGGCGAAGGGCGATTTAGAATTATTAACCGCCGTGGTTAGTGGATTTAAAAATTCACGCGCCGCACTAAATTTAAGGGCTTACGCGGCATGGCGAATTCAAAAGCTCGCGCGATGCCACAAATTTAAAGACTCGCGCGGCGTTTTAAATTTAATGACCGAGCCGTGGCATTATA
>NZ_CALKTS010000151.1 GCF_937997595.1 uncultured Campylobacter sp.
AAAGCAAAGCCCATCTATGCCCAAAATGCGGCGAAAACACGATATATTTCGACGGAATCTGCCACTCGTGCCGCCAAAGGCAGAGGCGAGACGAAATTTTAAACCTAAGCACGGACGAAGTAGAAGCGATGATCCTAAAAATCGCGGGCCGCATAGACGAGATCGAAAAATGGGATGAGATTTGCAATGATTTTTGGGCGCTTTTTAGCCTGTTGGGCATCCATGATCCAAGGATCGTGAGAGCCGCTGCCGCGGCGGAGATTTACTACCCACCGGAGCTTTACTTCGGCGCGCCTAGGGACGTAAGAGACGCGCTCATAGCAAAACTAAACTCGCTACAAGACAATACCAAAAACACTCTAAATGACGTTCTATGCGCGCTTGCGTGGCAGGGTGACGAGCAGACGACGCGGCTTTTTTACGAGCTGTATCAAAACCCGAAGCCGTGGCGCCAAAAGCTTTACGCAGGCACTGAAATTTACGCGCAAATCGGCGGCTGGAGCTTTGACGAGACGGGCGAGCGCAAATCGCTCGTTTTTGATAAATGCCTCACAGCAGTGCGCGTAAAAGATAGCGCGGAGAAAAACGGCGGCTGCGCTAGCGAGCGCGGAGGCGACGACGTCGGCGCGCGAAGCAAAAACGCGAGCGGCATGAGTGAAATTTTAAATTTCAAAGGCGGCGCGAGCGGCGCAAATTCCGAACAAAACGCGCAAAACGGCGCGGACGAAATTTCAAATTTATACGCGGGCGCGCAGAGTACTCGCGCAAGCATGGACGAAGACGCGATCTTGCGGAACGAGCGCGTAAATTTCAAATCAGACGCGCAAAAAGACGCTAGCGGCAGTTTAAATTTAAGCGAAAATGCAAAGGACGCCCGCTGCGAAGGCGCGAACCAAAACGCGGATGAGCCCGTACAGATCGGCGAGCCTACGGGGCAAAAGTGCGAGTTTTGCGGCTGCGAGATGCTTGATATGCTGCGTCTTAAGGCCGATGAGCCGCGGCTTGCGTTTTTAAATTTAAAGCACGACGCGATCTTTCGCTGCTGCCCGACCTGCGTCGGCTCGGTAATGTATTTTTGCAAATGCGGCGCGGACGGCGAGCCGGAGCTAAGTTACGAGGGCGAAGGGATGGAGAAAAGTTACTTTTCGCAGCAGGATATGACGCGGCTAAGCGGTATGAAATTTAAGCTAGGCGGCGAGGTTTCGCCATTTTACGGCTGCTTTGAAGAGCTTGACGTGACCGTGGGCGACTTATCCGCAGTGGGTGCAGGATGCCGCGTATCTGAGCTGCCCCAGCTGCGGCGGGACGATGAAGCATCTAGCGCAGATCCCATTCGGCGAGCTGGTGCAGGGCGAGGGGGTCATATACGTGCAGATCTGCGAGAAATGCGAGATTTTGGGCGGTTGCTTTCAGTGCACGTGAGGGCAGAGTTTTTAAAATTTGAGCTCCGAGCCTGCGCAAAAAATTAAGCTATAATTGCGTTTAAATTTAATTAAAGGAGAGATTATGGGGCTATTTGGCTCAGGAAAAAAATCTGAAAAAGTGCAAATTCCAAGCACTTTTGCCGGCAGAGTGGATAAATTTTGGGCGGAATTTAGCGGCGTGATAGATGAGACCAAGGCTGATTTGGCAGCGGAAGAGTTTGAAAAGGCGATGCGAAAGACCGACGAGAAGCTTCGCATCTGCCTTGCCGAGCCCTATTTTATGACGGGGCTCGCGGGCGATAAGCTCGATCTAGTGCTAACTCCCGAGGGTATGAGACACCGATTATTTTGGCTAAGCTTTATCAAAAATGCTATGCCAAAGCAGCTTGAGGACAGAATGCTCTGCACGCTCGGAAAGCCGCGCGCGCCGCGAGGTATCGGCGGGATCGAGATGTATGGTACCCGCGTAAACGCCGAGGAGTCGATGATCTACGCGCAGTTTAACGAAAGCGACGTGGATATTAAAATTTACAACGAAAACCTAGCGGCTCTGCTCGCGCAGGACGAGAGTAAGGCGGGCAATCTGAGCTTCATCCTGCTTGATAACATCATCGGCGAGACGACGGTCATTAACGCTTTGGGCATGCTTGAGGTACTCGATAAGCCGCAGGAAAACGGCGTGCCGCTAAGCGAATTTGCCGATCTGATCGATGAGAAATTCGGCGAAAAAGCTGCGCGCGAACCGCTAAAGAATTTTTTTAGCTATGAGATGCAGCCGCGCGGTAGCAAGGTGCGCGAGGACGTGGTTGTGGGCACAACCTGCCTGCGAAATCTCATAGGCGAGTACCTAGGCGGCAAGCGCGACATCTACAATGAAGCTTTCGAGCTCGGCATCAAATTTTGCTTTCTTAGCGTAGGTAACGGCGACGACATGCAGGCGGGCTTTGATCTGCGAAACAAGATCGAGGACGAGGAGCTAGAAAGCTGCGGCTCGTTTCTGGAGATAATCGGCGGCGCAACCGGGCAAAGGCACGCATACATCGATCTCATCTGCTATGACGAGGAAAGGCTGAAAGAAAAAGTAAGCGAGCTTTGCAAAAAATATGGCGCAAATATCGAAATCCACGACTTTAAGCGGTAGCAACTTTGGTTTTTACCGCTCTAAAATTTGCGACTTAAGCGGTAACGGCCTCTGTTTTTGCGGCAGATAAATTTGAAATTTTGCGCCATCGCGGAAAATAAATTTTAAAATTCTACGTCGCCGCGTAAAATAAATTTAAAATTTGCCGCGCCGCACGCTTTTCGTGCGGTTTTGCTATTTTGACGACACGCGGAAAATTGAGCGAGCCGTGGGCTTACGATATAAATTTTGGCGATTTAGCAGTAAATTTTAGTAAAATTTGCGAGGTTCACAGCGTAAATTTGCAGCGATAAAATTTTGCTTCGGTTTCAGTGCAAAGCGCACCGATTAAGAAACTTAAGGAAGATAAAATTTTAGGAAACAAACATGAAAATTATCTCTAAATTTAAAGATAATTACGATTTTATGGTGTCAAAATACGGAGTTGATGAGACTTTGGTCTATGACCGCAGAAACTCTACTCCAGTCAGTGCGGACGAGCTATGGAGGCTTGATGAGGGCGATAAAAAGGTCTTTGAAAGGAAGCTTAGCGGGTACCGCTTTATCCGCGGTAAATTTATAAACTGGAGCAAAACTAACGTAAATGAACTGCCGCGCCTGCTTCACTCCGTAATTTTCATCGGCAAAAATTTAGTCCATATTTTCGCAACGCAAGGTAAAATTTACACAAGCCTAGAGTTTGACGAGACGGAGCTAAGAAGGCAGTATCAGAATGACAGAACTTTGAGCTTTGGCGATGGATTTCGCGCCCATATCGTCTCATGGCTAGGTAAGGTCGGCGAGCAGGCTACACGCGAGGAAATTCTGCAGCTCATGGCACTAGAGGGCAACCGCAAAACGACGCTAAAAAGCATTGTTTACGGCGATATAAGCAAAGATGAAATTTTAAACGCCCCAATCGTATTTTTTAAGCTCACACAGAACATTCACACCGCAGCGATAAATCCACAGCTTAACGCGATGGGGTTTTATCTGAACGCCGATTTCGTCTGGCAAAGCTTAGTCGAGTTTTTATCCGCCAAAAAGGACGCCTCCGCTCCGGCAGGCACGATACCAAATGATATAAAAATCGCTAGCAAGGGCTTTGACGTAAAGCGCTCGTTCCGCCCAAAAATGAAATAACTCGGCTCGCGCAGCAAATAATCCGTGCAATCATCGCTAGAATTTATCCCTCTTTACTTCGCTACTTGACGGATCGCATAAATAGAGCGAAATTTTATAAATTTTTATAAGTTTCGACGAGCAAGCGCACGAAAGCTTAGGCGCAAAATAAAACGCGGATAAAATTCCGCAAAAGCTCTTTTGCAAAATTTTAAAAGAATTAAATTTTGATGGTGTTGTTTTAAATCCAACAAATCCTAATTTTAAAGATATAAACTTGGAAAAACAAACAAGATGGGAATTAGAAGCTATGTACAAAGCAAGTGCTATAGTTTTCTGGATTCCTAGAAGTGAAGAACATCCTGCATTTACAACTAATATAGAAATTGGTGCTCAATTTGGAAAGCCAGGTATTTTTGTAGGGTTCCCTAAAAACTCTTGGAAAAACGAGTATATAAAAGTACGATGTGATATTACAGGGCAAGAAGTTTTTACTTCATTAAAAACAATGTTAAAAGCTGTCGTACGAGATTTGACAAGGAGTCCGAAAGATTGGTTTATATCTGATACACACTTTTCACAGCAAAAAACTTT
>NZ_CALKTS010000152.1 GCF_937997595.1 uncultured Campylobacter sp.
TCGTGGGCTTTTACGACAAAGCGGGCGAGAATATCTTTAAAATTTACGTCTCGCGTGATGAGAAAGGACAGCTTCTAGCCGAGCAAGACGCGAAATTTGAGGCGCTAAAAGCCGCGATTTAGCGCCTCGCTTAAAATCGTCCTTGCCCCCGCTGCCTGCGCATAGCCTGCTTGAGCTTTAAAGCTCTACGGGGCGCCAACCAAGGCGCTTTAAGCTAGCCAATAAGCTTTCGGGCAAAATTTTAAATTATCGTTGATGATGAAATTCCAAACTCACCTCGTCGCTATTTCGTGTCTTAATGGCGTTTGGAATTTCACTAGCCCGGGCTAGCGTCTGCCTTATCTGAAGCGGAATTTTACCGCTTCAGATAGATAGCCCTTTTAAATTTTATTTCAACAATTTACTACTAAATTTTCAAAAATTTTATTTATATTGTCTTTGTACTGCGTATCGTCAAATTCCAAATTATTATTAGCAATTTTCCGCCCGGTAATATCTCCAAGCTCTATAAGGTACTGCTTGAACTTTTCTAAAAATTTATCTACGTTCGCCCTTTTATCGGAGCTCCACTCGTCTGAGCTAAAATGAATATACGCGATAATTTTTTTGCTTTTAAGATAATATTTCGGTTGATAAATTCCCGATTTCGGAAAATATCTCGACACTTCCCCGCTCAAACAAAGGCAAATATCGATCTTTTGTAGAGACTCTATTTCAAAATCGCTAAAAATCCTTTTAATCTCTTTTCTTGCCGCTCTTATAATATTCGATATATAGATCGGCACATCATCCGCCCCGCCGATAACGGCATTTATGTTAAATTTCACACGGCACCTCGTCCTTAAATTATAAAGTGATATTATTCAAAATTTCGGCTCATTATATCATCTTTATAATATTTATTGAGCGTCGGGGTTACCTAGGGTTTGAAATCGACATATTTTTTATCAAAACAGACCCGAATAAAGATAAATTTTATAAAATCTACCATTTTAATTTCATATCTCAAAAACTTTCCGCCGCCACGCAAAGAGCGTTAAATTTTAAAATTGAAATTTTATACGTTAAGCTTAAAGCTTATAAAACTCCGATATTTAGGGCAATACAGACCTGAATTTTTATCTTTTATTGCTATAATTCCCTCATAAATTTAAATCTTAAGATTAAAAAGTATTCTTAAGAATTTTATAAGACGGAGGAGATCTTGAATAGATTGATTTTGAAGATTTACGCGTGGCAAAATACCGCTACGCCGTGGTTTTGGCTCTTTGTGATAAGCGCAGGCTATCTTGCGACATCATATTTTTTCTTTCAGCGCTGCCTTTTTATGTCGCCTACGCAGATGGGCACCCTCGTGCGTCTGGGCTTTGCCGTAGCGGGCGTGGGCGCGCTCATCGGCTTGCTGCTGCCGTTTGGCTTCATAGCAAGGCTCATTGCCTACGTGCTTGGTTTTGCGGGCGCGATATACGGCTATTTACAAAGCTCCGCGCCGCACACCGCCGCAGATACGGCAAATTGCCTCTCAGCACCCGCTTTCCCTTTTGCGGCGCCGCTTGATAGCCTGCTACCGGAGCTATTTCGCCCCGCAAGCTGCACGGGCACCCCGTCTTTCCCCGCAGGCACCGCGCTTAGCGATGTGCAGAGCTTTTTTAGCGGATTTTACGGCGAGGGATTTTATCTGGTGCCGAGCATTAAATTTGCAGACGCGGCACAGTGCGCTCAGGTAGCGTTTGCGGCATTCGCGGCCGTTTTGGTCGTGATGTTTGCGAGCTTTTTATACGGCAGATTTACGAGAAGTTTTTAAAATTTTAAGAAAGGATAAGCATGAAGTTTTTAAATTCTATTGCGGCTGCGGCGACCCTTACGGCTGCGATCGCAAGCTACGCTGGCGCCGAGGTTAAGGAGGGCGAGACGCTTTACGGCACGGTGCTAAAGCAGGTAAGCGTAAGCGGCGATTTGTCGCACAAGGACGGCAGGCTGCTGCCCACAAACGCCATAGAGGTTTTGGAGGTTAAGGACGGAGTAGTGAAATTTTCGCTCACCGGCTATCAAAATCCAAAGGCGCCCAACGTTATTTATTTCACGCCTAAAGCGCGCATAATCGCGGTGGCGTTTTCGAAGCAGGCTAAATTTCAAAGCGAGAGTTTGGGCGAAGAGGACGGCTTTAATAAGGTTAAAATAACCGCCTACACCGACGAGGGCGCGCTAAGCGGCGACGTGGATAAAATTTTCGCGGGCGCTAAGGAGAAATTCGAAGCCTCGTGTAGCGTCTGTCACGCTTTGCACCAGCCCGCAAGCTACGAAGCTAACAGATGGCCCGGCTACATTAAATCGATGCTTTCGCGCACGCCTATTAGCAAGGATGAGAGCTGGACGGTGGTGCAGTATCTGCAAAAGCACTCCAAGGACGTAAATTTAAAGGATATGAAATGAAAAGACGAAATTTTTTAAAGCTCGGCGCGGCGGTTTCGGCGCTTCCGCTCATCCCAAGCTCGATGCTCGCGGCGGATAAACTTACCGCGCTTAAGAAAAACGGCGAAATTTTAACCGCGGCGCGGTGGGGAATTTTAAAAGCGAGCGTTAAAAACGGCAAGATCGTAAAATCCGCGCCGTGGAAGATTACCTCTAAAATTCCAAATACTCTTCAAAATACGATGGCGGATCTCGTTTATAATACGCGCATCAAAGCGCCGATGGTGCGAAAATCTTACCTCGCCGATCCCGATAATCCAAAGCCCGAGCTTCGCGGACTTGACGAATGGGTCGAGGTAAAATATGAAGACGCGATCAAACTCGTCGCGCGCGAGCTTAAAAAGACGCGCGAGCAAAAGGGCGCGAGCTCGGTGTTTGCGGGTAGCTACGGCTGGCAGAGCACGGGCAACGTGCATGTCTCAAGGACGCTGCTTCATAGATTTATGAACTTAACCGGCGGCTTTACGGGCGTCACGGGCGATTACTCCACGGGTGCGGCACAGGTCATAATGCCGCATGTAACGGGCTCAAATCAGGTTTATGAGCAGCAAACCTCGTGGCCCGTGGTGCTTGAAAACTCCAAAGTTGTGGTCTTTTGGGGGCTAAATCCGATCTCTACGCTTCGCGTGGCGTGGACGAGCTCGGACGAGCAGGGATTTAAGTATTTCGAGCAGCTAAAAAACAGCGACAAAGAGATCATCATCATCGATCCGATCAAAACCGTAAGCGGCAAGTATTTCGAGGGCAAAGCGCGATGGATCGCCCCTCGCCCTAACACCGACGTAGCGATGATGCTAGGTATGGCGCAGTACCTCTACTCGCAGGGCAAGTACGATAAGGAATTTTTGCAAAATTACACCGTGGGCTTTGAAAAATTCGTGCCGTACCTCACGGGACAGAGCGACGGCGTGGCTAAGACGCCCGAGTGGGCTAGTGAAATTTGTGGCATTAGCGCGGACGTGATCAAAGAGCTTGCGATAAAATTTTACGAAAACCGTACGATGATAATGGCGGGTTGGGGTATCCAGCGCGCTCATCACGGCGAGCAGGCGCACTGGATGATCGTAACTCTATGCGCGATGTTGGGGCAGATCGGGCTTGCCGGAGGGGGCTTCGGTTTTAGCTACCACTACGCTAACGGCGGCGCGCCTACCTGCGCGGGCGGCGTGATCGGCGGAATGAACGCGGCAAGCGTCGGCGTCGTTAAGGACGGCAAATTTTTAGGGCTTGCGCAGGATCAGAAGCAAGGCGGCGAAGCAGCCCAAGCGTGGCTAGCAAATACGGCGAAGGTCGCCTTTCCTCTAGCTCGCATCGCGGACGTGCTGCTAAATCCGGGCAAGACGATCGACGCGAATGGCGCAAAGATCACTTATCCGAAGATCGATTTTATCTACTGGGTCGGCGGAAATCCTATCGTGCATCATCAAGATACTAACACCAATATCAAGGCTTGGCGCAAGCCGCGCACTATCGTAGTGAATGAAATTTACTGGACGCCTACTGCGAAGATGGCGGACATCGTGTTCCCGACCACGACGGAGTATGAGCGCAACGACATCACGATGAGCGGAGACTACTCCAATATGCATATAATCCCGATGAAGCAGGTCGTCGCTAAGCAGCACGGCGCGAAGGACGATTATCAAATTTTTACCGACCTTTGCAAGGCTTATGCAGATGGGCTTGCCGAGGTTTATACGGACGGCGGCAAAACGGAGATGGACTGGATCAAGGAATTTTACGAAGGGGCGGCGAGCGCCGTGAACGCAAACACCGCTTTAGGCATTCAGATGCCGAGCTTCGAGCAGTGGTGGGAGAAAAACGAGCCGACGGAATTTTACGAAACGCCAGAGAGTGCCGCATACGTGAGCTTTGAGGATTTTAGAAACGATCCCGTTTTGGAGGCTTTGGGAACGCCTAGCGGGCTGATCGAAATTTACTCCGATACGATTGCTGCGATGAACTACAAAGACTGCGGCGCGCATCCGATGTGGTTCGAGCCCGTCGAGTGGCTCGGGATGAAGGATAAGCCTGCGAAATTTCACCTGCTTAGTCTGCATCCGTATGACCGCTTGCATTCGCAGCAGAGCAACACCTCAAATCGCAAGAGATACGCCGTCGCGGATCGCGAGCCGGTGCTAATAAATACCGAGGACGCTAAGGAGCTAGGTATCAAGCAGGGCGATCTGGTGCGCGTATATAACGCTCGCGGCGAAATTTTGGCGGGAGCCAACGTAAGCGACGACATAATGCGCGGTGTGGTGCAGATCTTCGAAGGCGCGTGGTACGATCCTAACGCCGAGGGGCTTTGCAAAAACGGAAATCCGAACGTGCTTACGATCGATCTTCCTACGAGCGAGCTTGCCAACGGCAACATCGCGCACACGGCGTTAGTAAATATCGAGCTTTATAAACACAAGGCGGGCGAAGATATCAAACTAACCGCGTTTATGCCGCCTAAAGGGGCGAGGTAAGGATCAGGAGCGGTCTGGGGTTTAAGACTGGCTCATTGCTGGCTTGGACTAGATACGCCGATCCTCTATAGGCTTTAGCCAAACTCGCCGTGGTTTTGCTACGGCGAGGCATATCGATTTCGACTTGCCGCTGCTTTATATAGTCCGGCTGTGTATTGGGACCAATTTGCTTGCTATAGCCTCGCGACTTCAACGATAGGTCACGGAGCTGATTTAAATTTTATAGCCTTGCGCTTGCAGTGATGACTGAGTTGATTTGATTTATCGTAACTTTGAGCTGTGTGGCAGGCTAGAGATAACAGCGAGCGGTATTTGCCTCGCCGCCCACTCTACCCTATTCGCTCGCGAAATTCCCGCTAAATTTAAGAACTCGCCGTTTGGGCTAAAATTTCAATCCAAACTAAA
>NZ_CALKTS010000153.1 GCF_937997595.1 uncultured Campylobacter sp.
AAAGTAACACAACTCTTATTTTAGGTGCAAATATGGGCGGGATTAAAAAAGAAGCATGGATAAAAACCGCAGCCTAGGAGTGGGGCAAAATTTAAAATGACGCAAGCTAAATCTTATCGGTGCGAAAGAGATTTAAAAGGGGCTGGAAGTAAAATTTCAAAGCTAGCGTAGGTAAAATTTCGCTACGCGGCGGAGCAGAATTTTATTTTAGGCAAATATTTTAGACGGAAATGAAACGGCGCCGATAAGGTTTTAGTAGGTAAACGGCGTTAGATAAAATTTTACGAGCGACAGGGCAGCTTGCTAGCGAAACTTTTGATGGCAACAAGACGGCTCGTCAAATTTAAAGGGCTTGAAGCCATGCTAAATGTGCCACAGAATCTGTTTTTTTTGAAAGGGCTAAGCGCGCCAAGCCCAATTTTTAAATTTAAAACGCATGAAATTTAGCTGCGAGCTTAGAAGTTATACGGACACGAAATCACACGAATGAAAAGCATGCGGCGCGCAGTCAGTTTAAATTTAAAATCGCAACTAGCACAGATCGCTTCATCCAAAATCACCGCGGCAATCCTCAGTCTGCAAAAGTGCGCTTTACACGCTACTCCAGCCTGCAATTATCCAGGTTGCGACGGGCTTTAAATTTACAATGCAAAGACTGCGTTAAAATTTAAAGCTTGTCGTAAATTTAAAATTTTACCGCAGGGCCGCGGTAAAATTTTATGCGGGCAAAATTTCAAAAATCATAAAATCTCAAGAAATTCTTTAAAGATATATTTGCTCTCTGTTGGCCCCGCACTGGCTTCTGGGTGATGCTGCACCGAAAATACGGGATAGTCTTTGTAGCGCACCCCCTCGATCGTGCCGTCGAAAAGATTGCGGTGCGTGATCTCGCAGATTTGAGCGATCGTTTCTGGGACGTTGTAGTTGTGGTTTTGCGCGGTGATCTCGATCGATTTGGTGCGCAGGTTTTGCACGGGGTGGTTTGCGCCGTGCTGGCCGAATTTCAGCTTGTAGGTCTCATACCCCATCGCGTTGCTTAGCAGCTGATGACCTAGGCAAATTCCAAAAATCGGCACGCGCGCTTCGACCATCTTTTTGATCTGCGCGATCTCCTCTTTAAGCATGCGAGGCTCGCCTGGGCCGTTTGATAAAAACACGCCGTCGATCTGCCCCTCTTTAAGCTTAGCAATCAGGCTCTCCGCTTTAACGTCGTGCGGAAAAACCTCTACTCCGAGCCCCAGATCGCAAAGCTCGTTTAGGATGTTTCGCTTGACGCCGTAATCGATCACGGCTATCTTTTTGCCGCAGCTTGCGGGCTGAGCGTAGCTTCCGCGCTCGGCATTCCAGCGCCCGGAGGTGTGCTTATACGGCGCCTTCGTGCTTACGATGCTTACGTAGTTGATCTCCTCTATGCGCGCAGACTCGCTAAGCGCCTTTTTAAGAGCCGCCTTATCGCTGATCTCGGTAGAGACGAAGGCGCGCAGACTGCCCTCGTCGCGCAGCATCTTGGTTAAAAATCTAGTGTCGATGTCGTAAACGCCGAATTTTCCGTTTTGCAAAAAATAATCTTCTAGACTCATCTGCGAGCGGAAATTTGAAGGCTCGTCGTTGAAATTTCTTACGAAAATTCCGCTTGCGTGGATTTTAGAGCTTTCTTTGTCGTTTTCGTTGATACCTACGATGCCGATTTCAGGCATAGTGAAAATAATAAACTGCCCCGCATAGCTCGGATCGGAGATGATCTCTTCATAGCCGGTGGCCGAGGTGTTAAACACGAGCTCGCCGAATGCGCTACCGCCCTTGCCGAACGCCTTGGCTTGCAGATAGATGCCGTTTTCTATGTAGATATACGCGTTCATTATAACATGCCCCGTTTTCTTAGCTCCTCTTCGTAGAGCTTTTCAAACACAAGCTCGTATTCTTCGGTGCCTGGGATCAATTTTTGCTTGTATCCCTCGATCTTTTCATAGACCGCATCCTCAATCTTTTGATAATTTTTAAGATATTCGTCGATCGCGTTATAAATTATCGTCTTTAGCCTGTTTTCCGAGACTTTGTAATCGATCAAATTTTTCTTCCAAACGGTTTCTAAAATTTTATGCGATATGGTGCCGTAGCGATCCTCAAAATTTAGCTCGAAATTCTCGTCGTTTGCGATGTGGCGTTTGATGAGCCAAAACATATCTTTTTTATTCACGCTCATCTCATCTAGCTCGCTTATGCGCTCATCTATCAGCTCGTTTGCGCGCTCGTCTATCGCTCTTTCTTTTTGCAGATCGCCCCTTATGATCTCATCCGCCTCCTTGGCGACGGGCTCTATGCCCGCACTAAGCGTAACGCAGCCCGAGTTTAGCAGATCCAGCGCTATTTTATGCGCGATATATGGCACGTGTGGTAGTCGTATTCGCATGATCGTTCCTTTAAATTCAGTTCTATGAGCGGTCGCACCGCCTGCAACGGGTGAAATTTTAAAATTTCACCGGGTTTATAAAATTATCGTATCGCTTCTTTCGGGACTGGTAGAGATAAAGCCCACTTTCGCGCCGCTTAGCTCCTCTATTTTGCGGATATAATTTTGCGCGTTTTGCGGCAGATCCTCAAATTTTGAAATTCCTTTGACGCTGTCCCAGCCAGGCATCTGCTCATAAACCGGCTCGGCAGCTTCCAAATCGATCGGGAAATAATCGATATCCTCACCCTTGTAGCGATATGCGCGGCAAATTTTAATGCTCTCAAAGCCGTCTAGGACGTCAAGCTTCATAAGCGCGAGCTTGTCGATGCCGCTAAGGCGCACGGCGTATTTCGTAGCCACTCCGTCGAACCAGCCGCAGCGACGCGCCCTGCCCGTCGTAGTGCCGTACTCTTTGCCGATCTCGCGCATCGCCTCGCCTTGCGGACCCTTATCCTCGGTAGGAAACGCGCCGTTGCCCACGCGGGTGGTGTAGGCTTTTAAAATTCCCATCACCGTGCCGATATCTTTCGGTGCGAGCCCGAGCCCGCTGCAAGCCCCACCCGCGATGGTAGTCGAGCTCGTGACGTAAGGATAGGTGCCGTGATCGATATCAAGCAGGCTTCCTTGCGCGCCCTCTACGAGCACGCGCTTGTCGTAATCAAGCGCCTTCCACAGCATATGTGTCGTATCGGCGATGTATGGCTCAAGCGCGCTTTTATATCGCTTTAGCTCGTCGTAAATTTCAAGCTTACTAGGAATTTTAACCCCCGCTTTTTCAAAAACGCTCTCATGCGAAGCAAAATCGCGCGATAGAGCCTCGGCGAGCCTTTCAGGCTCTAAAAGCTCCGCTACGCGGTGTCCCGTGCGCGCGATCTTATCGGCATACGCAGGCCCTATGCCCTTGCCGGTGGTGCCGATCGCAAGCTCGCCCTTGCTCTTTTCGCGCGCCTGATCGATCAGCGAGTGGTATTGTAAATTTAAAAACGCCTTCTCGCTTATGAAAAATCTGCCCTTTAAATTTTCAAACTGCGCCATCTCGGTAATCAGCACGTCGGGGTTGATCACGACGCCGTTTCCGATGATGTTGATGATATTTTTATGAAGCACGCCGCTGGGTACCAGATGCAGCGCAAATTTCTCGCCGTTTATGACGATGGTGTGGCCCGCGTTGTGCCCGCCGCTGCTGCGACATACGAAATCGTAATTCGCGCTTATCATATCTACGATCTTGCCCTTGCCCTCATCGCCCCACTGGGCGCCGATGACTACGTCAACTTTACTCATTTCTCATCCTTTTGCATAATTTTTTCTATCAAAGCATCCACTAGCAGCGCAAAGCCGCTGGATTTTAGCCCGTCAATCTCGTAATTTCCGCCGTTACAATACACTGCGCCCGCGTCTAAAAATCTAAAAAATAGCGCGTCGTAATAGCGCATTTTAGAGTAATACAGCAGCGAAACGCGGATATACTCGTAATCTACGCCTAAATTTAAAATTTCATCCAAACACGGCTTTAGCTCTTCAGGCACCTGCGCACGCAGAGCCTGCACGTCCTTTAGCGACGTGGCGCGAGCCGTAGCATCCAGCCAAGGCAAATTTTGCTCAAGCAGCGTCTCAATCTTGCCCTTTTCAAAAATTTCAAGCGGCAGGTTTAAAATTTCGCAAATTTTTTTCGGAATTTCGATGTTGCTCAGCTGAAGCGCGGGCACAAGATCAAATTCTTTAAAAAATTCCTGCGCGATTTTGATCGCAAGCGGCAGGTTTTTCTCCCCGATTAGCTCCGCGCCGATCTGATAAAATTCGTCGCTTGGGTATTTGAAGGTCGGCTGGACGTAAAATAGCCGCCTTAGCTTATCGTCTTTCAGCCGTTTGCGCACGATACGCACGACATCCACGGTGCTGTCTGCGCGAAGCGCAAGCTCGTGGTTTGTGGGATCGGAGAGCTTAAGAAGCTTCTGCGGCGCGACGCTTAGGTGTTGATGATATGAAAAATATGGCGTTAAAATTTCGCTAAAGCCGTTTTTAACGAGGATTTCGCTCGCTTTATTTTCCAGTTCGCGCTTGAGCTGCGCGCTCTTTCCGAAATACAGCCTCGAGCCGTTGGGTATCTCGTGATCGAAATCGGCGCTAACGCTATCTATCATGCTGCCTCCAAATCGCTTATGAACTGATTTAGCCGCGTTTTAAAGCTCTGAATGAAGCTTGCCAAAACGCGGTAATCAAGCGAAAGAATATCTAAAATTTGCTTACGTATTTCTGTAGTTGGCGCAAATTTTTCGCTGCCCGCGCTTTGAGTTTTATTTAAAATTTCGCCGAATTTTGCTCTAAAGCCTTCGAACTCTCCCGGGCTCAGATCGCCCGCATCGGCGCGCAAAACGAAGCTTAAAGCAAGCTCTTTGTAATCAAGCGCGTTTAAAAAGCCGATAAACTCATCTTTGTCGATGGCTGTGAGCTTGGGCGTATCTTTAAAGCGCGCGATGAAAGCGTCTATCTCTTTGCGATCCAGCGCTTTTGCGATAAAATTTCCCTGAAGATAGTTAAATTTCAAATTGTTTAAAAGCCGCAGCGATAGCGCGTTTTCGACCCCTTGAGCGCCTAGAGCGAATCCAAACTCCCGCTTTAGCTTGCCCGTGATCTCCACCATCGTTCGGATAGCATTTTTTTTCTTGCCTATGTCAAGGCAGAGCTCGCGGTCGATTTTAACGATATCGAAAGGCTGGGCATTCAAAAATGGAATATTGCTTTTATTTGCACTATTAAGAGCAAATTTAACCCCAAGATCTGCATAACGCCCACGCGCAGGGGCAAATTCCTTAAAATTTTGCTCGCTAAAATCGGTTATCTCAAACATCAACTCGCCTTTTGCATTAGCTCTGTCTCGCAAGCTGTGAGCTACGAAATCGTAAAATTCGTCGTTTGCAAGCACGGCTAGACTTACGTTTATGGAGCAGTTTGCGCCAGTTTGAGCGTTAAATTCCATCATCTTTGAAAACGCAAATTTTGAGATCGGTAACTCAAATCGAGGCTCGCTTAATATCTGCGCAAAATCCTGCGGGGCAAGAATTCCGCGCTTTCCGCGATCCCAGCGTAAAAGCAGCTCATATCCGTAAATCTGCGCGCGGCTAATGATCGGCTGATAGAGCACGAAAAATTCCCCCTCTTCGATCGCTGCAGCAATACCTTCTTCGCTAGGTCCGTCTGCTTCAGCGCGCTCAAAGATACAGTAGCGGTTTTTACCGCTCGTTTTGGCGCGATACATCGCCCTATCTGCGCGCGATAAAAGTCCTGAAAAATCGATCTTTTCGCTGCCGTCGTAAAACGCTGCACCAACGCTGATGCTTGCGCTGATCTCGTTTCCTTTAAGATTAAATTTCATCTTTGAAATTCCAAGCAGGCGATCTAATAGCACATGCGCGGCATCCTTGCTTTGCAGATCGCCTATGATGGCACCAAACTCATCGCCGCCTAAGCGCGCCAAGATATCACCTTTGCGCAGCAGTCCGATCATCGCCTTTGAGATCGCCTGCAAAAACATATCGCCGACCTCGTGCCCGTAGGTGTCGTTGATCGCCTTAAAGCCGTCAAAATCGATGAAAAGCACCGCCATAAGCTTGGAATTTTCGCCCGAGTTTGCGGTAAATCTCTGCGCAGCCTTCATAAAATACACTCTGTTCGGAAGCCCCGTAAGCGCGTCATGGTGGGCGATCTTAGCTAGCTCGCTCTCCTTTTGCTTGATCTGCGAAATTTCGGTAAACATCAAGATGAAATTTGAAGTAAGCGAAAAATCATCCTTTATCGCAATTGCCGTAAATAGCGCAGGAAAGGTGCCACCACCTCTTTTTAGTCCGTAAATTTCATCTTTGTAAGAGGTCTGTTTGCCGACGAGATTTTTTCTAATCCTCTCCATCACGTCCGCTCCCCCCTCCGTAGGAGCGAAGAAATTTGGAATTTTGCCGATAGTTTGGCTTTCGCTATAGCCGGTGATTTCATAAAAGGCGTTATTAGCGCGCAGTACGCGACCGCTCTCATCTGTGATTAAGATCGCCTCTAGCGAGCGCGAAAAGACGTTGGCGTTTAAATTTAACTCCAGCTCCGTCTGTTTGCGCGAGCTGATATCTTCGAGCGTAGTTTTTACAAGGCGAGAGCGAGAGCCGTGCTTTTCGGTAACGTAGCCTTGCATACTGATCCAAGTATAGGCATTAGCGGCATTTCGCAGACGGAATTCGCAGCTAAAATCGCTCCTAAGCCTGGCGGTGCATTCGCGGATCATTTTATTGAAATTCTCTAAATCCGCGAAGTAAATTTCATAACTGAACTCCCCGAAGCTCATCGCAGTGTTTAGCCTTTTGCCGCGATATTTTAAAATTTTAAAGTAATTTTTATCAAACGACAGCGTCTGCGCATCAAGATCGATTAAGCAGGTGCAAAAATTCCTAGTCTCGATTACCGTGCGGTAAAAGTCCAAATCCTCCTGCAAGCCGCGGATCGCCTTAACATCGTCATCGATATTTTGAAAATAAAATGCAGCCCTGGCGGCGGACTTTTTGACATAGATGCTCACTTCGTAGCTATAGCGGATATTGTCATTGTGGCGAATTTTATAGCTTTGAGAAAAGCTTAGCTCTTCTGCGGGCATATCGGCTAAGCGGTTTAAAATTTCATTTTTAGCCTCATTCGCATCCTTTTCATCCAGCAAATCCCATAGCCTTATCTCGCCGCTTAAAAACTGCGCCGCTTCGTAACCCCAAAGCTCTTTTATATTTTTGCTAGCATCTACAATCTTGCCCGAAGTGTAGTCAAACACGAGTGTAACGATAGGCGCGTGATTTAAATACTCGTATTTTTGCTTAGTTTCATCGTAAAATCTGCGATATTTTGACGCATCGAGCACCACAAAAAGGGTTGAAATTTTACTTCCGTCGCGGATATAAGATTTTTTAACATAGAGGTCCTTGACGCCATTTTTGGTCTCTTGGCGGGTTACGACATAGTTTTCTTTGACATAGTTTGCGCGCTGGGTTTGATAGGCGTGATCATAAAACGAGCCTGCTTGCAGCGCGAAGATATTCCGCCCCACGACGTCATCGCCATAAAGCTCGCGTGCGCCGTTGCTAGCGCTTTCGATCGTGCCTGCGACGTTATCAATGCTAAGCACCGAAAGGGAGCTGTATTTTAGCGCATCTTTAAAGCTGAGGCTAAAATCGCCGTGGCGCAAATTAGACTTCAAAACCTCATCTATGGATTTAGAAATTTCTAAGACGGAGCTTAGCGGATTTAGCGCTTCTATATCGCGAATTTTGGAGTGGTAATCCCCTTGGCGCAGAGCGTTTTGAACTGCCGCTAGCGGGATAAAAACGCGCTTTTTTAAAAACGTAAAATTTGAAATTAGAAGGATTAAATAAGCTAAAATAGCCGCCGCTAGCGCTACGACGATAAAATCGTCCGCGCCTAAAAAATAGCCGGCTCGTTCGCGAGCCATTACGAAATTATCCCCAAATTTCGCAAGATATGCAAAGCTTAGCCCAGATTCGTCTTCAAAGCTTACCACTTCGCCTAGGCGCGAAAAATCAAAATCCTGCCCCAATATATCGGTTACGCTGCCAGGAGCGTTAAAGAATTTGCCTTCGGCGTTAAAGACCAAAATATCTCCCAGCGAAGAGAGCCTGGCAATCGGCCTAGCGGTGTTGGCAAAACCTAGCAGATATGAATCAGCGTTTACGCGCTTGATTAAAAAATACCGCCACGCCCCATCCATCATCATATAGCGCGATACCCATTCATCCTTTTTTAGCTCGCTTGCGATATCCGCAAGCCGTATCTCGCCAAGATCCGAAATACGCGCATCCGATGAAAAATGCGCCAAGCTCTCCTGCTCCGCGCCGCGGGCGCGCAGATAAAAAATAGCGTCAAATCTATGAGAAGATTTTACGACATTACGGATCAAATCCGCATAAAGCTCGCTTTGCATAGCTTCGTGCCTTGCGTCCAAAGAAAGGATAGTTTCTTTTAGAATTTCAAGCTCGCTAAAAAGCGACTCGTCGGTATTTTTAAGTAAAGTAATCGCCGTGCGCGTCCGCAAATCAAGCTGCGTAGCGATCCTAGTGCGCAAAAAACTAATCTCGCAAACTACTACAAGCGTAAGCAGCGCAGCGCCTAGAATCAAGGCGGCGTTAAATCTTTCGGTAACGAAGTCTTTTTTGTTTTTCATGCCAAATTCCAAATTTTGAAGGATTTTAGCAAATTTCGTTTTAAAGCCGATTTAAGCTTGTATTTTCGCGCCCTTTGCGCCCAAAAAATGCATGATCAAAAGCACTGCGAAGCTAAAAATAAGCATCAGCGCCGAATACGCGTGAGCCTGCGCAAAATCGAGCGTCTCGGTCGCTTCGTAGATCGCGATGGAGGCGACCTTGGTCTGCTCGCTCACGCTGCCGCCGATCATCAGCACGACGCCGAACTCGCCCATCGTGTGCGCAAAGCAGATCACCAAGGCGCTAAGCAGGGAGTGGCGTATCGCGGGTAACGCGACGCGAAACAGCTTGGAAAAATAGCCCTTGCCGAGCGAGTCGCACGCCCAAAAAAGCGAGCGCGGAAGCGAGCGAAAGCCCGAAACCAGCGGCGAAAACATAAACGGCAGCGAGTAGATACAGCTCGCGATCACGAGCCCGCTGAAATTAAATACGAGCCGAAGCCCGAAGTGTTTGTCAAAAAACTCGCCCAGCACCGAATACGGCGATAGGAAAACGAGCAGGTAAAACCCTAATACCGAGGGCGGCAGCACGAGCGGAAGCGAGATGATCGATTCGATCACGCTTTTGCCGCGGAAATTTTTTCTCGCCATAAAAAACGCAAGCGGCACGCAGATGATAAACAACGCAAATGTCGTTAAGCTCGCAAGCTTTAAGGAGACGAGAAACGGCGTGTAATCGAGCCCCTTTAGAATTTCAAACATTTATCCTCCGAGCCGAGCCGCTGGGCCCAAAATATAAAATTTTAAAAGCCTAGCTCTGCTTTAAAATTTAGAGGCAAAGCCAGATAGAATTTACGCAAACCTCATAGCCATAAGGTCTTGCAAAATGAAATTTTGAAAAAATATGCGCAGAGCTAGCTGCGCAAGAGCTTTAACGAAATGAAATTTTAAAAATTTCACGCAAGCTAAAGCGAGCGGAATTCTATAAAATTGCTTGGCTAATAAATTCCTTCAAGCGTGCAAATTCCGTCAGGCATTTAAACTCTACTAAGCTGGCAAATTTTTAAGGTCACGAATTTTGCTGAGCTAAATTTCAAAAAGCTTAGCTTAGCTTTAAAACTTGAGCGGGCAGGATTTATCTGAGCGCAAATTTCACGCAAGATATAGCCAAACGGCATTCTCTGAACAACTTAGTGGAATTACATTGAGCCTGACAAAACAAAATTTTAAAATTTCGCATAAACCCAAAAGACCCGGTTAATGAAATTTTGCCGCAGCTCTTATTAAGCGAGTTTAGCACGCAAGCTTCAAGCCGTTAGAGCTTTTAAAATTTCAAAGCCACAAAATCCAGGTAAAATTCTAAATCTGAAAATTTTAAGTTTGCGCGAAGCTTCACATTAAATTTTTTACCAAGATCGCATGATAGAATTCGCGCAACTCCTGCCAAAAAAGTAAGCTAAAAGCCGCCAAATTTAAAAATAAACCCACCACGCCAATTAATAAATTCAAAGAAGGAATTTAACGGCGCCTGTCTGCGCAAAATCTAAAATTTAAGCTTACTTTCCCCACGCTATCTAGTCTAGCGTTGCGGTTTTACTCTAGCCTGCGTTTAAATTTTGTGTTTCATGAAAATCTAAGCGCGATGCGAATGAAATTTTAAAATCTCACCGTATTTTGCGGGCAAATCTAGCTAAAATTTCGCAAAATCCCTCGTCTAAATTCCATAAAAGCCTGTATTTAGATCTCTAATCTAGTTGAAGTTTCCTACTTAGGCGCACCTAAAAGCTTGTCTGTAAGTTTAAATTTTACGCAGAGTGATATTAAAGGCTTTGGCACCCGCTTTGACCTCATCGCCTACTTGCAAGCCATCGGCTTCTGCATTGCTTAGCACCACTTCGCACAGCTGGCTGCCGATCGCTACGACAGCCACTTTGACCCCGTCGCGTGCTTGCAAATCGACAATCTTGCCCGCGAAAGAAAACTTCTGCGAGCCATTTGTTTTAAGAAAAATTTCCTCCGGCGTACCGGTGCGGACGATCCTGCCGTCCTTCATCTCATAAACCCGCTTGCAAAGTCTATAAATCTCGCTTACGTCGTGGCTTACCAAAATCACGGTCTGATGAAACTGCTCGTGGATCTTTAGCAAATACTCTTGGATTTTTTCGCGCATCGTAAAATCAAGCGCCGAAAGCGGCTCGTCAAGTAGCAAAATTTCAGGCTCTTGCATCAGTGCGCGAGCAAGTGCTACGCGCTGCTTCTGTCCGCCACTAAGACCCTCGACGCCGGATTTCGCAAACTCGCTAAGCTCTAAAATTTCAAGCAACGTTGCAGCTTTTTGCGGATCGTTTCTGGCAAAAAGTAGATTGCCCGTCACGCTCATATTCTCAAAAAGTGCGTAGTCTTGAAATAAAAAGCCGATCCTGCGCTTGCCCGCACTTAAGAATTCATTGCCTTCTTGTAGCACGCGATCGCCGTCTTTTATGCTACCACTATCTGCGCGCAAAAATCCCGCTAAAATGCGCAGCAGTGTAGTCTTACCGCTGCCGCTGCGCCCATATAGGCACACAAACGAGCCTTTGTTAATCTCTAAGCGAGCATCAATCGAGAAATCATCACTGATTTTTTTCTTACAATCAATCGTTATCATATTTTTCTATATATATCGCAGTGGCGCTAATGTATGCGAAAACCTCGTCGCCCTCGCGTAAAGCAAGCTCCTGCGCAGAATGCGCGCTAATGAGCACATCAAAGCTTATCTTGCCTTCAAACCTGAGCGTGCATAAAATTTCACCTAAGCTTAGGCTCATAATCTTGCCGTGAATTTCATTTTCGCTAGATGCACCACTTAGGGCTTCGCGAGATAAAAGCACATCGGTGCTTTTAAAGCCCACGTAAACTTCGCTACCCACCTTAAGCTCGCTACTTAGCTGCAGAAATACGCCACGTAGCTTGATGCCGCCCGCGATAAATCCTACAGAATGGATGCCGTCTTTTTGTAAAATTTCGTTGATTCTCGCTCTAATCATTAAAACTCGTATCCGTATTTAGCAAAGATCACCCTGCCCTTATCGCTTAGGATAAAATCATAAAACGCCTTAGCTTCGGCATTGTCTTTGGCGCGATTTAGCACGACCATGCCTTGAGCTATCGGCTCGTAGAGTTTGGTATCAACTAAAATGAAATTTTCGCCCTGCTTGCAAGGCTTGTCGTTGCAGCCGTCTTTCGCCATCTTAGGCGCATACATCGCGCTAGCGGCGATAAAGCCGACGTCGGAAGCTTTAAGCGCTTGCGAAAGAGCCTCGCCGATCGATTTTGCTTCTACGATTTTGCCTTTGATCTCATCGTAAACTCCCGCTTTTTTGAAAGCCTCCACGCTTGCGGTGCCGTAAGGAGCGGTCTTCGGATTTGCTATCGTGATAGTTTTGACGCTAGGGTCTTTTAAGGCTTCAAGCCCCTTGCTAAGATCTACGCCGCGCACGCTAAACATCGCCACTTTGCCTTTGGCGTAAGTTTTGGCAGGCACCGTCGCAAAGCCCTCTTTATGCAGATCGTCTGCAAATTTCATATCCGCCGCCATAAAAATATCAAACGGAGCGCCGTTTTTAATCTGCGTGCTAAGCGCACCGCTGGCGCCCAAGCTCACGTTTAGCGTAGTTTGCGGATGTAGCTTGGCAAATTCTGCCTTGATCTCGTCAAACGCATACGTCGTGTTCGCAGCGGCTGCGACGCTGACCTCTCCTGCGCTTAGCGCGCCTGCGGTTAAAATTCCTAAAAGCACTGCTTTCAACTTCATTTTATGCCTTTCGTTTCGGCTCTCACCGAGAATTGAATTGTATCTAAAATTTTAAATTTACGCCTTAAATTTTAAAATTTTGAGCACCCAATTTCACCCTATTACGCGCCAATAATGATCTCGCTAGGCTCGATGATCGCCGTTACCTCATCTCCTACTCCCAGAGCCATCGCGGTGGCAGATTCTCGCGTGATGATCGCGGTGATGTTTTGATGCGAGCTTGTGCCTAGACAGATCTCTGCGTTTACCGCGCCGATTTTGACCTCGCTAATCGTGCCCTTGATTTGATTCGCCGTACTAAGTTTTAGCTTCTCCGAGGCTCCTTTAGCGATGATGACGCTTGGAGCCTTAAATAAAAACAGCACATCCTTGCCCACCTTTAGCCCTAATTTTTTTTCGCTTTCTACGGTTACCGTCGCGCATAAAATTTCGCCACCTGCGAGCTTAGCCGTGATTTGAGAATTTACAGCGCCTGTTTGAACATCCGCAATCTCAACGCTTAGCTGATTTCTCGCAGAAAGCTTCATACCGATCTTCTCTAAGCTTAAAAGGCTCTCTTCGGTGATCTCGTCAAGCTTTAAAATTTCACTCAAAAACGTCTCGCCCGCGTGGCTGATAGCATCATAAGCGCGAATCAGCTTGTGAGCGTATGGAGTGAGCTCCGAGCCGCTATTTTTCTTAGTACCTTGAGTGCGGACGATGAGCGGTTTTTTGCTCGCGTTGTTGATTAAATTTAGCGCATCCCAGCCGTTTTTATACGACACTCCTACGATCTCTGCGGCCTTTGTAATACTTTTAGTCTCATCTACGGCCTTAAGCAGCTTAATGTGCTTGGCTAGAAGCGATGCTTTGTTGCCAAGCAGGAATTCCAAAGCAAATTTTGCGTCCATTTTCATCCTTTCTTATTTACTTTCACGTGATTTTATAATATATCCTCTGATATATTTCTTAAAGAGCTACAGGCTTTATTCTGCGATATAAAGAGGGAAATTCTATATGAAATTTTACCTTTATTGACAAAATTTCTTTAAACTTGTAAAATCGCCACTTTGATTTATAAAGAAGGGTCACATTTGAAATTTATAAAACTTATATTCTTAGCCGCAGCCTTAGCGCTTTGCGGTTGCTCGCAAAAGCAAGACGTAGCGCCTAGCGATACGGATGGTTTTGATGAGGAGTTTGCCAAGCGCGAAGTTTTCGATCCGCTTAGCGGCTATAACCGCGTTATGACGAGCTTTAACGACGTATTTTACTCATACATATTAACCCCCGTAGCCAGCGGCTACGATTACGTAATGCCCGATCCGATCCAGGGCGCGTTTTCAAATTTTTTCTATAATATTTTATATCCGATGAGGCTCGTAAACAACCTATTGCAGGGTAAATTTGAAAATTCTTGGGACGAGACGAAGCGATTTTTGATCAATTCGACCGTCGGCTTCGGCGGACTTAACGATATGGCAGGCAAATACTACGGGATTCCGCGCCACGACGAGGATTTCGGGCAAACGCTCGGATATTGGGGCGTTCCGGCGGGTCCGCACATCGTCTGGCCGATCTTAGGACAAAGCAATCTACGTGATACAGCGGGACTTGTCGGAGATTATTTTTCAAACCCGATAAATTATATTAAAGATGGCACTGTTCGAAACTCCGTCAATGGATTTAGAATATTTAACGACTACTCGCGCGATCCGAAATTTTATGAAAAAATGACCAAAGATGCGGTGGATCTGTATCCATTTTTACGCGATGCTTACGAGCAAAATCGCGAGAAATTAATAAAGGAATGAAAATGAAAATTTTAAAAGTTCTAGCGCTTTGCGGAGCGCTTTTGATTTCGGCGCACGCTATTAGCGATGCGGATATCGAGCCTGTGATGGGCCAAAAGGTCGCCGAGGCCGTAGGCATTATGCGAAGCAGCGCGCCCAAAGACGCAAAGCCCGCGAAAATCTTTGCGCTTTTTGACGGCTATTTTGATTATAAGATGATGGCAAAGCTCTCCCTTGCTAAACATTACGCGAGCCTTAGCCCTGCGCAGATCGCGGAATTTAATAAGGCTTTTGAAGCGCATCTAAAGCGCTCGTTTATCGAAAAGCTTTCGCTTTATACCGATCAGGATATGAAGGTGCTAAGCAAACAAAGCCCAAGTGATAAACGCCGCGTGCTAAAAACACAGGTCATCGGCGAGCAGAAAAACTACGACATAGATTTTAAATTTTATCCTAACGGCTCTGATTGGCGTATCTACGATGTCGATATCGTGGGCGTTAGCCTAATCCAAACCTATCGCTCGCAGCTAGGCGACGTAACGCAAAATTTAGGCTTTGACGAGCTCATAAAGCGGCTAAATTCCACCGTCATCAATAGCGGCGAATAGCGGCACGCCTAAAAGAGCGGTATTTGAAAAAAATTTTTCGCCTAATCGTCGCGTTTCCGAAAATCACGCTTGCGCTGTTTACGGCGCTGGCGCTCTTTTTCGGATATTACTCCACAAAGCTAGAGATCGACGCTTCGAGCCAGACGCTTCTACTAGATAATGACAAAGACCTTCAAATTTGGCGCGAAGTATCCAAACGCTACGAAACGCCGAATTTCTTGGTGCTTGCATACACTCCCGCGGGCGATCTTTTAGCGCCCGAGACGATCCGCAAAATAGAGCAGATGGATGCGGCTTTTTCCAAGCTTGATTTCGTCGCTAGCGTCACGGACATCACGAATGTGCCGCTTTTGCTAAACAAAGGTGGCGGTATGAGCGAGCTGCTTAAGCACATACCCACCCTTACCGACGCGGACGTAAATTTAACTGCGGCTAGGCGCGAGTTCGCCACAAGCCCCTTTTACGCATCAAATTTAGTAAGCGCCGATTTTCGCACTACCGCAATTTTAATAAATTTAAAGCCGCAGATCCGCTACGAGGAGCTTTTGCACCTAAGAGACGGAGCCAAAAGCGCTCTAGAGCAAGCGGAGCATGAGAGCAACCGCTCCAAGGCTCAAATTTCACAGCTCAAAGATACGCTTAAAGCTTCGGAGCAAAATTTTAAATCCTACCGCGACGAGCTACGTGAAAAGGATCATCGCGACATTGTGGCTTTGCGCGCGCTGATCGCAGGCTTTGAGAAGGAATTTGCGGGCGATCGGCTGTTTTTGGGCGGATTAAATATGATCGCCGACGACATGGTGGGCTACGTCCGCTCGGATCTGGCGACCTACGGACTCGGCGCCTTGGTGCTTCTGTTAGCTTGCTTTTGGCTATTTTTTAGACAGGCGAAATTTATCCTGCTGCCGCTTATCATCTGCGCGTATTCGGTCGTACTCGCAGCGGGATTATTCGGCTTTTTGAGCTTTGAGGTCACGGTGATTAGCTCAAATTTCATAGCGCTTCAGCTCATCATCACGGTTTCGGTCTGTATCCACCTAATCGTCGCCTACCGCGAGTTTAGCGCGCGCTTTCACGCCTTTTCGCAGCGTCAGCTCGTTTATGCAGTGCTGCGCGAGCGCGCAAGACCCTGCTTTTTCGCGATCTTTACGACCGTTATCGGCTTTATGTCGCTAATTTTTTGCGATATAAAGCCCGTAATTTCTCTGGGAATTATGATGAGCGTAGGCATCAGTATCTCGCTAGTTACGGCATTTGGAGTATTCGGCGCGGTTATGTCGCTTCTAAGGCGCACGCACAATAACCGCAGCTTCGAGCAGCATTTTAAATTTACGCTTTGGTGCGCCGAAACGGCGCTACGTAGCAGAAGCGCGGTCTATGGCGTGTGCGCTGCGGCGGTGATCTTTGGACTATACGGTATCTCGCAGCTGCGCGTCGAAAACAGCTTCATCGGCTACTTTAAAAAAAGCACCGACATCCGCGCGGGTATGGAGGTTATCGATACAAATCTCGGCGGAACGATCCCGCTTGATATCGTCGTTAAATTTAAAAGCGCGAGCGGCGCAGATTCTGCTAGCGGAAGCGTAAATTCTAAAAACGGCGAAAATTCCAATCCCGCTGGGCGAAATTTTGCGGCAAATTCTACTCGGCAAAATTCTATCGCGCAAAATTCCGCTACTCAGAATTCTACCGCCGCGATACAAAATTCTATTGCAGAAAATTCTATGCCCCAAGGTTCCGCTGCGGCAACACAACCAAGCGACGCCGCAAATTCAGATCAAACCCACGCCGCAAATTTAGAACAAAATTCCACTGCGAGCGACGATTTTGGCGATTTCGAAGCCGAATACGCCGCCAACGAAAACAAGCCGCAGTATTGGTTCACCTCCGAAAAGATGCGTATCATCGGCAAAATAGATGATTTTTTGAAGGACAAAAACGTCACGGGACACGAGTTTATTGGCAACGTAAGCTCGCTCGCATCGCTTTTAAAGCTCGGCAAGCAGATTAATCAGGGGCGCGATCTGGACGATCTAAGCCTTGCTCTAATCTACTCTGAAATGCCGGAAAACTACCGCGAGATGGTGCTTTCACCTTTTGTAAATATCGAAGCGAACGAGGCGCACTTTAGCGTCCGCACGATAGACAGCGATCCGCGCTTACGCAGAGCAAAATTCCTAAAAGATCTGCAAAGCGGGCTAAATTCTTTGCTCGAAGGCGAGCAGGCAAGCGCGCAGATCAGCGGCATAATGGTGCTTTATAACAATATGCTTCAAAGCCTGATGAGCTCACAGATAGGCACTTTGGGTATCACCGTGCTCGTGCTTTTCGTGCTTTTCGTGATCATCTTTCGCTCGCTGTCATACGCGCTTATCGCGATCGTCGTAAATTTAATCCCGCTTTGCGCCTGCTTCGGCATCATGGGGGTTGCAGGCATCCCGCTGGATATCATGAGTATCACGATAGCAGCGATTAGCATCGGTATCGGCGTGGACGACGTCATCCACTACATCTACCGCTACAAACGGGAGTTTGCGCGCCTGGGCGACGAGGCCGCGGCAATCCGCGCGAGCCACGCAAGTATCGGATACGCGATGTATTATACGTCGTTTGCGATCATTTTGGGATTCAGCGTGATGATGATGAGCAATTTCTGGCCTACGATCTACTTCGGGCTGCTGATATGTCTGGTGATGAGCCTGCTACTTTTGGGCGCGCTCATAATCCTGCCGTCGCTAATAATGAGCCGAAAGGGTTTGAAATTTAGCCTCTTTAAAGCTAAATAAATTTTATCTCGCTATAATTTGCCACATTTGGAGAGGATGGCGACCTGGTGGCGTCTGCGGACTTCAAATCCGATAGGAGGGCGGTTGACCGTTTTCCGGGGGGTTCGATTCCCTCCCTCTCTCGCCAAATTCTTTCATTAAATTTTACTTTTACGATTCTTGATCTCTAGCGCTTTGCGAATTTATTTCAAATTTCGGCTTTAAATTTATACGTTATTAAGTGGAGATCGGTAGTATTATTTTCAGAATTTATTTCAAAGGATCAAAGATGAAATATGCGCTAGGTGCTGCGCTTGCGGCGTTGATTTTTGCGGGATGCGGCGATGACGATGTGGGGCTTGTCAAAAACTACACCCTGCCGGATTTTGAATCTATGAGTATCGGCGCGGCGATTAAGGGCTCGAAAATCTGCAAAAATATCACCTGGAGCAAAGAGGAAAACGGCGGATTAAAGACGGTTAAGATGGTCTGCGACGTGGATGTAGAGCATAGGCTTAAATCATATAAACAAGAGATGTTAGACTCATCTTTAAAAAGGGTTATGACTTTTTATGAGGGCAAGGCTTACGACGCGCAAGGTTTGCTTAAGCTGGCAAAAGAACACTGTAAATTAAACGAAGCTAAATTTCAAGAAACGCTTAAAAACCAAAGGCAAAATAGAATTTTTGAGGAGGAATGGAAGTCGGTCGATTGCGACGACAAATTAAAAGGGGAGATACTAAAAGAAAGCGATACCGAAATCTACATAGACTCTATTATAGAGCGCTTAAAAGCAGCCATTTATTACTCGCAAATAACCGCAGAGCAATTGGACGCGAGCTTCGGACATAAAGAAGGTGGATCATCAAAGCTTGCTATCGAGCTAAATTTTATCGTAAATGCTGATAAAAGCGTAAGTCTGTCCGATAAATTTAAACTCATCACGAACGGCAAAGAAGATCCTGTAAATAAAACGAAGTCAAAAGATATCATCGCGGGCTTCTACGAAAGGCAGTAAGCGCCTCATTTTACGGCTAAATTTGATAAAATTTTAAAATTTAGCCGCTTTTTTTATATCAAAATTTCATTCAAAATTTCAGGCGTGGTTTTAAATTTAAAGCGCGGCGGAAGTAGTTTCGCTCGCCGCGCCGTGAAATTTTACGCCGAAGATAGGCCTATTTGTCGTGTCCTTGCAGATACGCGATCGCGCTAAGTGCGGCAACCGCGCCGTCGCCTGCCGCGCAAACGACTTGTTTAGGCGCATCTTGTCTCATATCGCCCGCCGCAAATAGCCCGTGTACACTTGTTTGCATCTTTAAATTTACCGCGACCTGTCCGCCCGGCGTGACGTCGCAGATGAACTTGCCACTTTCGTCTTTTAGCACCTCATTTCGCACATCAAGCCCTACGAATACGAAGATCCCAGGCAGCTGCAGCTCGCGCATGGCGCCGCTTGTTTTATCTTTGACGACGACGCCCGTTACGCCGCTTGCATCGCCCTTGATCTGCTCTACGAGCGCGTTTGTGATGAGCTCGATATTTTCACTTTCGCGCACCTTTTGCACGGTCGAAGGCGCAGCGCGAAACTCATCGCGACGGTGAATCAGATAGACTTTAGAGCAAATTTTAGCTAGATACAGCGACTCCTCTAGCGCCGTGTCGCCGCCGCCGAGGACAGCAACCTCTTTGCCCTTATAAAAAAACCCGTCGCAGGTCGCGCAGGTACTGACGCCGCGACCGAAGAACTCATCCTCGCCCTCAATCCCCGCGCGGCGCGGAGTAGAGCCCGTAGCGACGATAACGGCACGCGCGCGACGTGTTTGATCGCCCTCGAGATAGATCGTAAAATTTCCATCGCCGTCTTTTGAGACGCGCAGCACGCGCACCATCTCATGCTTTAAGCCGAAGCGGAAGCACTGCTCCTGCCAAGGCGCCATAAAGCTCATCCCGTCGGTTACCGCGGCGACGCCCGGATAGTTTTCCATCTCGGAGCTTGAGGTGATCTGCCCGCCGGGCATACCCATCTCAAACATCACGACGTCTTTTAAACCGCCTCTAGTAGCATAAAGCCCCGCCGCTAGCCCTGCAGGGCCGCCGCCGATAATTGCTAAATCTAACATTTTTTCTCCTTAATTATTTTATTAAGTAAAGCCGCAGGTATTAAATTTACGAATTTAATTAATAAAACGATGAGTGGGAGAAGAAAGGGCGAAAGCCGCCCTTTTAAAATTTACAGAAGCGAGTTTAGCTTGTCGGCTATGATCTGCTTGGATTGCGCACCGATGAGCTGAGCTTTTAGCTCGCCGTCTTTGAAAAATAGAATCGTAGGGATCGAGCGGACGCCGAACTGCACCGCAAGATCCTGCGCTTCGTCGGTATTTACTTTGCAAATTTTAGCCTTGCCCTCGTAATCGTTCGCAAGCTCCTCGATGATCGGGGCGATCATACGGCACGGCCCGCACCAAGGTGCCCAAAAATCGACTAGCGCGACACCCTCTTTAATAACGTCGAAATTCTCCGAAGTAAGCTCTATATACTTTCCCATAATGTTCTCCTTGTGTTAAAATTCCGCGGATTATAGTTTATTATCTTAAATAAATAATAAAAATTCTAATTTAAAAAGATATGTTGGCGATAAATTTTATCTGCTTTGTATAAACTTCCACGACGTCGATCTGCCACGGCTCGTCCGTATCGCAGCTCATCAGATAAAATTCCGCCGCCTTTAAAATTTTAGCCATCTTGGCGCCCGTCACGCGCTCTACGGCGTCATAATCGCCGCTCGTGGCCTTCACCTCTACAAAGTGCAAAATTCCGCCCTTGCGCGCGACGATATCAATCTCGCCGAAGCGACAGCGGAAATTTCGCTTTAAAATTTCAAACCCTTCGCCGCGTAAAAATTCCGCCGCACGGTCCTCGCAGGCAAAGCCAAAAAGATATTCTTTTAAGCTCAACTTAACTTTCGATCCTGATCATAAAAGGCTTTTGCGTGATAAAATTTTCGCCGCTAATTATGCTTATTGCGCGCTTGATATCCTTCTCGCAGCACGTATGCGTCGTGAAAAACAGCGTCACTTCCTCATCCGTTTTGAGCTTCGGCTTTTGCAAAAAGCTGTCGATCGAAAGATCGTTTAAGCTCATAATGTTCGTAAGCTTCGCTAGCACGCCCTTTTCGTCGCGCACGCGCAGCCTGAAATAATACTTCGTGCGGATCTGCTCGCTCGGCAAAATTTGCATAAAATTTTCGCTCGGCAAAATTTTATATCCGAGCATCGGGTTTTTGTTATCGCGCGCGATGTCGATAAGATCGCTTATAACCGCACTTGCCGTAGCGCTTCCGCCGGCGCCGGGGCCGTAATACATACTCTCGCCGACGCAGTCTCCGTAGATGCTCACGCCGTTCATCACGCCGTCTACTTTTGAAAGCATTTGATCCTTTGAAATGAGCGCAGGATGGACGCGCAGCTCGACTTTATTATCGCACGCGCGCTTGGCTACAGCAAGCAGCTTGATTATGAAATCAAATTCGCGCGCAAAATAGATATCCTCCTGCGTGATCTCCTCGATCCCCTCTATTAGGATATCTTCCGGATCGCCGTGCACGCCGTATGCGATGCTAGCTAAGATCAAAAGCTTATGCGCCGCATCGAACCCACCGATGTCAAAGCTTGGATCGGCTTCGGCATATCCGAGCTCTTGAGCTCGCTTTAGCGCGTCTTCAAATTTCTCGTTTTTTTGCATCATATTCGTAAGTATGAAGTTACTCGTGCCGTTTACGATGCCGATTATTTTTTCGATACGATTGGCGCTTAGCCCCTCGCGCAGGGTTTTGATAATCGGAATTCCGCCCGCCACACTCGCTTCAAAGCCAAAAGGCGTATCGCCCGCCAAAGCCTGAAGCTTGTAGCGATGATAAGCCAAAAGTGCCTTATTTGCGGTAATGACCGCTTTTTTGCGCTTTAAAATTTCGCTTACGATCTCGTAGGGCTTTTCTATTCCACCCATAAGCTCTACAAAAACGTCGATGTCATCACGCTCAATGATGCTTTTTGCGTCGCTGCTAAGCGGAATTTGCACATCGCGCTTTTTACTCGTATCGCGCACAAGTCCGATTACTGGCTCTATGCTAACGCCCGCGCGCGCAAGGATGATATCTTTGTTTTTGATCAAAATGTTTGCAACTTCGCTACCTACGGTACCGACGCCTAAAATCGCTACCTTCATCAGATCTCTTTCAAATATTTTTTTATATTTCTAGCGGCCTGGCGAATCCTGTTTTCGTTTTCGATAAAAGCGATCCGCACGTAATCGTCTCCCGCCGCGCCAAAACCCACGCCGGGACTTACGGCGACGCGCGCCTTGGTAAGAAGCTGTTTGGAAAACTCCATACTCCTTAGATGAGACGCCGCTGGCGGTAATTTCGCCCATGCAAACATCGACGCGCTAGGTTTTGCGATCTGCCAGCCCGCGTCCGCAAAAGCGTCAATCAAAAAATTTCTACGCTTCTCATAGCTCGCGCGGATCTGCTCTACGCACTCCTGCGGCCCGTCTAGCGCGATCGTGGCGGCTACTTGGATCGGCGTAAACATGCCGTAATCAAACCACGATTTGATCTTTTTAAGCGCGGCGACAAGCTTTTTGTTGCCGCTAACAAAACCCACGCGCCAGCCCGCCATATTGTAGGTTTTAGAAAGCGTGTATGCCTCGACTGCGACATCCTTTGCGCCCTGGACCTCAAAGATCGACGGAGTTTTGTAACCCTCAAAAGCGATCTCTGCGTAAGCGATATCGCTGATGATATAAAACCGCTCCTGCCGCGCCATCGCCACGAACCGCTCGTAGAAGCTCTTTTGCACGACGACGGTGGTGGGGTTGTGCGGGAAATTTACGACGACGTATTTTGGACGAGGAATGCTCTCGTCGAAGGTTTTTTGCAGATCGATGAAAAATTTGTTCTCATTAAAATTTAAATTCTCATCATAGGCAAGCGGGATTTTAACGACGTTACCTCCCGCGATGATGAAGGCTTGAGTATGTATCGGATACGCGGGATCAGGCACCACCGCGACATCGCCCGGATTTACGATCGCGCTTGTTAGATGCACGAAGCCCTCTTTGGAGCCCATCACCGCGACGATCTCGCTTTCCGGATCCAAGATCACGCCATATTTGCGCTTGTACCAATTCGCGCACGCAAGTCGCAGCTTGTAGATGCCCTGACTTACGGAGTAGCCGTGGGTCTTGTCCTTTTGCGCGCTTTCGCAAAGCTTATCGATTATATGCTGCGGCGTCCTGCCGTCAGGATTGCCCATTGAAAAATCGATTATATCCTCGCCGGCCCTACGTGCAGCCATTTTTATGGCATTGACCTCGGCAAAAACGTAATTGGGCAAACGCTCGATTTTTGAAAAACGGATTTCGTCAAACATCTCAAACCTTTTATTTTAAAGTAATTTTCAAGCTTTATTTAAATTTAAAATTTTGCGTCTTAACGCCGCGATCTGCTCGCGCTGCACGGAGGCTAAAATTTCAAGCTTTAGCGGCGATGCGGCGGCGCTTTTTATATTGCTCGGGCAATTTAAACTTTTACCTCGCTAAAATTTTAAAACCGCGGGGGCATTGATTGTTTAAATTTAGAGCATCACGACCCTTTGCGGCGCTGTTTAAATTTACGTCCGATCAAAACGATAACGATTAAAGCTGCCGTTTTGCACGGCGCCGTGGACGACGCCTCTTAAATTTAACACTCAGGCGCCCACAACGCTTAAAATTTTATATACACCACTTGAAATTTTATCCAAGGCAGCGCATTTTAAAACTCTTTAAATTTACGCTCCTAGGTTTAATTTAGGTCGCACTCGCCGCAGAAAGCCAAAATTTTACTCTCGGTGGCGGCAAAAGCCCTACGAGCGAGAGCTTTACCACTTTTTGCCCTTGTTTAAGCGCAGAAACTCATCGGCTGAAATTTTAGTGATATTGCCATCTTTGACGTGGAATTTTTGAGTGTTTCTTTCGCTGAAAGTTACGTTGCCATCGGCTTTGCCGAGCTCAAACATCCCGTGACCGGTAGAGATTAGCAGCTCCTCATCTCCTTGCGAAGCGACGACGTAAGGGGTATTTATGACCATCTCGCGCTTCTTGCCGCTTTTTAAATCAATAACGCCGATCCACATCTTACCGCGCGGATTAAGCACGATATCTTTGCTGGGTGCCGGTTTGCTTTGCGTGGCGTTTTCGTCGGTAGAATTTTCCTCAGTCTTAATACTCGCGCGCTCGATCCTGATAGAGCGGTCCAGTGCATTGAGCGAGCTTAAATTTTCATCCGCAGCAGCGGCTGCATTGGCATTTGACTTTAATGCGAATTTTTCATCTGTAGCGTTGTGCGAAACGACGTCGATACCGATGTTTTCAAGCTTTTTTTGAGTATTGTTTACAATCGGAGCGTCAGAATAGGTGGTTTTGTTTTGCTCCCATAAAAGCGAGCCCAAAAATTCGCCGAAGCTTTTATAAAGTCCGAAATAAAAGATTGCACCTATGATTAATACCATTGCAAGCAGCCATAAAAGCCAGCTGCCGCTTTTGTTAGGGCTGACCCTTTGACCATAGACCTGCTCGACTTTGGCCTTTTTAACGGGCGCAAAGCTCGCTTTGGCGCTCTCAAACTCGCTAAGCCAGTCCGATAGATCCAGCCCGAACTCGCGCTCTAAAATTTTAATGTAGCCCCTAACATTAAAATTTGCTAGTTTCTCGAAGTCTTTATTTATGATGTATTCTAAATTTTGCGCGTCGATGCGCGTCGTGCGCGCTATCTCGATCAGATCCATAGATTTTAATTTATCTAGATCGCTGCTTTTTGGCTGCTGCGTTTGCTCCGGCTTCTCGGTTTGTTCCGCCCGCTCGTCCGTATTATTTAACTTCTCTTCTATTTCTTCCATTTAAAATTCCATCGCATAGTATCGCAAATGCCGCGCTTACGTTAAGCGAGTCCCAGCCTTCGCGCATCTTTATCGATACCGCGCAGTCGCATTTTTTAAGCGCCCTGCCAGGTATCCCCTCTTCTTCGTTCCCCATTACGAGTGCGTTTTTCGCGCCGAGCTCTAACTCCTTAAAGTTCGTCCCGTCCGCACTCGCGGCGTAAATTTCAAAGCGGCTTTGTTTAAGCTCGTTTATCACGCTAAGCCCGTCCGAGACCTTAACGACGTTTAGCTCATACGCCGCACCCGAGCTTGCGCGCACTACGCCAGCCATATTTAGATTATTTGCGACGACGATCACGCTGTTCGCGCCCAAAGCATAGGCGCTACGCATTATCGCGCCGATGTTTCCGACATCGGTAAGCCCGTAAAGGATCGGCACAAATTTATCGTCTTTGACGCTAGCCAGATCGCCGAAGCTAAACTCCTCCACCTCGGCTAAAAAGCCTTGATGGTTGCCGCCGCGAGCAAGGGCTTGAGCTTTTTTCGCATCGGCGCGCTCGATCTTTACGCCGGTCGCGGCGATCTTTTTAAAAATTTCTTTCTCGCACTCCTTTGCAAGGATGATGCGGATAAATTTCCGCGGATGCCGGTTTAAAAGGTGCAAAAACAGCTGCTTGCCGTAAATAATCATTTTGAGATTTTAGCGAAAAACGGTTAAAATATGACTTAGCGTATCAAATTTTTATATATTTCTTTGGCGGGTTCGCCGCTGATTTTTGAGAGCAGTTTCGCTTTTATTTTCGGCGCGATTTCAAGCGAGAGAATATCTTCCTGCGTGATTTTTTCAAAGCTTTTCTCGCCTGCGCCGTCAATCACGACGCACCACTCGCCGTTTAAATTTGCACTTTTTAGCTTCAGCAAGAGCTCTGCGGCGCTACCGAAAAATTTGGTTTCAAATTTTTTCGTGGCTTCCTTAATCGCAAAAATTTTGCGCTGCGCATCGATCCCAGCGATCTGCTCTATTAGCTTTACCACACGCTTTGGGGATTCATATAGTACGCACGGATAGGGGCTTTGCATTAAATTTAGAATCTGAGCTTTGCGCTGCGCGCCGTCATTGTTCAAAAAGCCTAAAAAGCTAAATTCTTTCTCCACCAGTCCGCTTGCGGCGGCTGCGAGCAGCAGAGCGTTTGCACCGCTAAGCACCTCGTAGGTTATGCTACTTCGTTGCGCAAATTTTACGAGCGCAATTCCCGGATCGCTGATGCAGGGCATGCCTGCGTCGCTTACGTATGCGCAAACTTTTTCGCGCAGAAGCGACGGATTAAAGCCCGCGAAAAACTCCGCTTCGTTGTGCGTGTGCAGCGAGTAAAACTGTGAAATTTTAAATGAAATTTGAAATTTATCGGATAATAAGTTTAGAAGTTTTTTTGAAACTCTCGTATCCTCGCAGATTAGGATTTCGCAGCTTTGCAATACCTCAAGCGCGCGGCTCGAGATATCGCTTAGATTTCCTATCGGCGTAGGAATGAGATATAGCAACTATTTCATTCCGTATTTTTGCTTAAATTTCTCGACGCGGCCCGCGCTATCTACGATCTTCTCGCTGCCGGTGAAAAACGGATGGCATTTGGAGCAGATGTCGACGCGGATTTCAGGCTTGTTCGAGCGCGTTTTAAAAGTGTTTCCGCAAGCGCAGGTAACGGTCGTTTCGACAAAGTTCGGATGGATATCTTTTTTCATTTTTGATCCTTTTTGATGATTTTAAAAGGCAGCGATTATACAACTTTTTTATCTAAAAAGCAAATTTAAAGGGTTTTAAAAAAACTCTCGGCAAAGCGTGGATTTTCTTTTTGAATATGCTTTTTTGGACGCGAAATTTTAAAATTTAGCCTGCTTTGCGGGTAAAATTTTGATTTACTGCGGCGTGCAAATATAGCGCGCGAAGATATGCCGCAGCAATACGCACCGCGCGTCAAGCCGCAGATAAATATAGCGGATCGCGCAGAGCAAATTTTAAATTCCAAAATTTAAAGCGCACGACTTTTAAATTTTAAAATTTGCCGAGCGTTTAAAACATCAGCTTCGCGCAAGTTGCGATCAGCGCGGTGTTTGAGCGCAAAATATAAGGGCTATTAAGCGCATAGGCGTTTTTGAATTTCTCCCTTTCGCGCGGCGAAAACCCGCCTTCGGGGCCGACGAACGCGATCTCGTCGCCGCCGAAAATGTCGATGTTCTTGCCGCCAAAATCGATCAGGCTTACGTTTTCATATCTTTGCGCAAGCTCGTCCGAGCTGCTCAAAACCTCGATCTGCATGATGGAATTTCGCCCGCACTGCTGCGACGAGTTGATCAAAATCCGCTCCATCCTCTGCAGATCGAGCCGCACGTTTTTCTGCGACAGATCGGCATAGACCAAAACAAGCCGCCCGACGCCCATCTCATTTAGTGCAGGCAGGCTCTTTTCGATCACGGCGCTCTCGACGACCGCCCAAGCGACGCAAAAATCGTGGCTCGGCGTAAAAACAGAGCTTTTAAAAACTAAATTTAGAGCCGCGCCCTTACGCGAAATTTCGGCGATCTCATATAGATAACTCGCCCCGTCCTTTAGATTTCGCACGTCTATGCGCTCGCCCGCCCTTGCTCGCCTAGCCTTTAGGTGCAAAAACTGATCATTCTGCAAAACTAGGCTCCGTTCGCCTGCAAACTTATCGTAAAAATATACCATCAAATAACACTCGCTATCAAAATTATCGCTAAGTTTAGCCCCAAAATCACCCGCATTTTGCGCTGATACGGCGCAAAGTTTTGACTTAGATACGCGATTTTCAGCCGCTTGTACGATACCGCGCTAAGCGCGATCATCGCTAGCGATCCGACCGCCATAAAGTAAATTTTAAAGCTCAGATCAAAGCGCAGCACCGGCAGCATCACGCTTCCGCTAATTATCAGCGCCGCGAGAGTCGCATAATATATCGGCAAAAACAGCCTAATGCGCCTAAGAAATCTAAGCCCCGATCTGCTCTTTTGCTTTAAATTTTTGGCTTGCGGCGCGGAGGTGGCGGAATTTAAAGCCTTGCCGCGCGGGCAAAATTCTGCCGCCGCGTCGATCTTAAGCTGGGTAAAAATCAGATAAATTATCGTTAAAATCGCCGCAGCTAGCGCGAAAAATTTATGAAAGCCCAGGGCGCTTTGATACAGATAATCCATCACTTCCGCCGTAAGATTAAATTTGCGGGATAAAATTTTGCGCGGCTAGAGCCGAAACGACCGAATTTCAACGCAAATTTTTCCGGCGCAAGATAAAGCAGGCCTGCTCCGCGCCTTTGAAATTTTAAAAACCATTCAAAGCGGCCGCGGCTATTTATTGCGCCAAAATTTACCGCGCGCGCGTTCAACCCCGATTTCGCGCCGTATCTCTTGCGCCAAGAATGAAATTTTGTGGATAAAAATTTAGAATTTCTCTGCGCAGATCGCATAGGCAAAAAAGACACCGAAATCGCGCTCGCACGCCGCATACGAACTATGCAAATTTTAAAAATTTTCAAATTTAGCCGCTGATTTTTCAACGCTCCGTCCTATTCGGTCACCGGAAGCGGCGGCATATCGGCATTTATATCGACTTTAGGCTCGCTAGGCGCGATAGGCACGTCCTTTGGCACCTCGCTATCTACCGGCGGCTTTTGCAAGGTGTCCTTTTTCTCATCGTCACAGCCGCTCAAAGCAAGCGCGCAGGCAAAGATCGCGCATGTGGCAAAAACGCGCACAAATCCCGCGCCAAATTTAAAGAAATTTCTCATCAGCAATCCTTTGGATAGATGATTTTTTCGCCGCGCAGTAGCTTTTGCCAAAGCTCCGGCTGCCTCCACTCCTCGCGCACGGCGGGCGAGAATTCTATCTCATCCAGCGCGATCTCGCCCATCTGCGCGTTGTAGGCGTCCTCGCGGAAGCACTGCGCGTAGCCGGTGGCCGTTTCGTGCACGATGACGCTGTGAAGCTTTACTTCGCGCTCGCCGTTTTGCATCTGAGTTAAGCTCAAAAGTCGGTCAATTAGGACGAAAAAAATTCTACAAAACTGCTCCGCGCTCGGATTTAGCGGTATCTGTACCCAGCGCGCGCTGTGTTTTTTAAGATCCGCGATATAGCCCGCATAATCGCGCGCATAGATCGTCGTAGCGTGGTCAAAACTATCGATTAGTTCGCGGATACCGAGCTTCATGTAGCCGAAATCATAAACCATCCCCGCTTCATCCAAAAAATTTGAGCTAAGCAAAATTTCGCATCTGTAGGAGTGGCCGTGGATGCTAGTGCGGCACCGCTTCGAGCCGCACAGGCGCACGATGTGAGCGTTTTCGAATTCGTATAATTTCCTGATTATCATACCCCGTCCTTCTCGCCCCAAATTCTAATGTGCAGGCGATCGGAGTAATTATAGCCGTTTTTTAGGCAAAAATCCACGCAAAATTGCGCGCCACTTTCCAGCTCGCGACGATCTGCGCCGCGCGGCATACAATAAACTTCGCTCTCGCACGCCGCTAAAATTTCTCTAATCTCGGGCTGCGCGTCAAACTCGGGCGAGATGACGAACTTGTAAAAACTATCTTTTGCGTTTTGTTTTAAGCTTCGCAGCGCGGCGAAGTTTAACCTGCGTTCGCGCGGCTCGGCGGAGTTTGAAAGCTTAGGCGAGACCGCAAAGACGCAGCTTTTGTAGGCGGGAAATTTTTCAAAATCCACTAAAATCGTGCCGTTGGTTTCGAAGTGCACTGCGTGTCCGCGCGCGAGCAGCTCGCAGACGAACTCGTAAAATAGCGCCTCTTTGTGATGTAACATCGGCTCGCCGCCGGTGATAACGATGATAGGCTTTTGATAAAGCTTAGCGCTCTGAGGCGATGCGGAGCTTTGCGGATTTAAATTTAAAAAATTCTGCGCCGCGAAATTTAAAGAATTCTCGCTCGTTAAATTTAAAGATTTTTCTGCGCTACCGTTTGGACGAGGAGATGTTTGCACAGCAACAGAATTTAACGTATCGCTTTCAGAAAAAGACTCGGCGGCGCAAAAACCCGGCGCAGAGCAAGCAGGTGCGAAACAGGACGAACCTGATAAATTTGGAATTTTATTCAAAAGCTGCGATAAATTTAAAATTTTTTCGTGCTCGAAGTGGTTCGTAAAGACTGCACGGATCGTATCGCAACCGCGCAAGATCGCGCCGGTCTTTGGCGAAATGCGCTCGCCGCCGAAGCCCGCACAGCGCAGATTACAGCCCGCAAAGCGAAAGAAAAACGCGAGCCTGCCTGCGTATTTGCCCTCGCCTTGGATGCTTAAAAAGCTCTCTACGAGCCTCATCCGCCCGTCTCGTAAAATGCGCGACTTGAAATTTCATTCGAAGCGTCCGTCTGCCAGCGATTTTTTTCGGGCTTATTCGCTAAAATTTTAGCTAAAATTTCGGCGGCGGCGGCGATGTCGCCCTCTTTGACCGCCTTTTTGATACTTAGTGCGTCCTCGAAGTAAAGACAAGGGATCAAAAGCCCCTCGGCGCTTAGTCTGATGCGGTTGCAGCTCTCGCAAAAATCATGCTTGTGCGGATCGATGATACCGAAGGTGTAGCCGTCCCCGAGCGCGTAAAGCGACGCGGGCGAACTTTGCGATTTCGGCAGAGCGGTAAAGACAAATTTACGCCTTAAAATATCTAAAATTTCGTTTGATTTTAAGCCTGTAAGATCGCCGGCATGGGTGTTTTCCATAAATTCTATGAAGCGGATCTGACAATCCTTCTCGCGGGCAAATTCCAGCAAATAAATAAGCTCGTCGTCGTTGATCCCTTTTAGCGCGACGGTATTTAGCTTGACCTTTAGCCCCGCTTCAAGCGCGGCGTCAAGGCCCTCCAGGACGTTATAAAGCACGCCGCGCTGAGCTATAAATTTAGCTCGCTCCGGACGCAGCGAGTCAAGCGACATATTGATGCGCTTTAGCCCCGCGTCTTTCAAGGCGCGCGCGTAGTTTTTGAGATAATACCCGTTGGTGGTAAGCGCAAGATCGATGTCCGGAGCGTAATCCGCGATCATCTTTATAAAATCTTCGATCCCCTTTCGCACTAGCGGTTCGCCGCCGGTTATGCGGATCTTTTTTACGCCGCCGTCGATCGCAACCTTGACGAATAAAAACATCTCCTCAAAGCTTAAAATATTCTCTCGCGGCACCCAGTTAAACGGCGTAGCAGGCATGCAATATCTGCATCTGAAATTACACCGCTGCGTAACCGAAATGCGCAAATAATCGATCGTTCGTCCAAATTTATCAATTAGCATATTTTGCCTTAATATCAATTTGCGGCGATTATATAAAAAACAAAGCGATTTTGCAAAATTTTATTTTTATATTGCTCAGGCTATTTTCTTACCGAGCCTATGAGCTCTTTAAGCTGATCTAGTAGCGGTCTGATCTGCTTTTCTACCCGCTCGTCGATCATCGTAGGCACTACGTCTAGTCTCTGCTCTATCGTCTCGTCGATCACATCTGCAATCGCGTTTATATCGATATTGGGAGCGACTTTGCCGCCCGAATCGATCATATCTTTTAGCTCCTCGACCTTCTTTTTAAGCAGATAGTTTTCCTGCATAGCGTCAGTCAGCACCTGATCGAAGCGTTCGAATTTTTTATCCACTTGCTTGTCTTTAAAATATATGACGAAAAACATTAAAAATATAACGACGCAAAGTCCTAAAATGATGATAGTGTTAAGATCCATAGGGGTTCCTTAAAATAAATTTACAAAAACAAAAGCAAAAAAGGCGATGCCCAAGTAGCCGTTGAGCGTGAAAAACGCACGATCAATCTTGCTAAAATCTTTCTGCACGATCTTATGCTCGAAGTACAGGATCGTCGCGCACGCAGCCACGCCCAGATAGGCAAAAAAGCCTAAATTTGCCGCTGCGCAAAACAGCAGCCAAAAAAGCACCGCTACGGCGTGAAAAATTTTGGAGATAAACATTGAAGCTTCCTTGCCGTAAAGCGCAGGGATGCTGTAAAGCCCAGCCGTGCGGTCAAATTCCATATCTTGAAGCGAATACAACACGTCAAAGCCGCCTACCCAAAATACTACTCCAAAGCATAGCAACACCGACCATAGCGGAATTACGCCGCTAACGGCGATCGCTCCCGCAATCGGCGCAAGCCCCAAGCAAAAGCCGAGCATTAAATGCGCGGTCTCGCTAAAGCGCTTAAAATATGAATAGCCGCCCAATGCCGCTAAAATCGGCACCGAAAGCTTAAGCGCCAAAGGATTTATAAGCGCTGAAACCGCTATGAAAACCACCGCGTTTGCGATGATGAAAAGCAGTAAATTCCCGCGCCCGATCCGTCCGTCCACACTGGGGCGCGAAGCACAACGCGGATTGGTGCGATCGATGTCCTCGTCCAGGTAGCGATTTAGCGCCATTGCGAAGCTTCTCGCGCTCACCGCACATAAAATCCCCAGAAAAAGCAGCTTCCAGCCGAACCATACCGAGCCGCTTTGCAGCTTGCTTGCAGTAATCATCGCCGTAAAGATAAACGGTAGCGCGAAAACCGAGTGTTTAAAAACTATTAATTCGTTGATATCGGATAAAATTTCTTTAAATTTAGCCATTTCGCCCCTTATTTTGGGCACTATTG
>NZ_CALKTS010000154.1 GCF_937997595.1 uncultured Campylobacter sp.
CGGAAGTTCTACTTAAGCATGGAGCTAGCTTTTCTAGCGTTAAATATGTTCGTCCGTGGCTTACATACCCTAGATACGGTGACTCCTATTTGGTTGTTACTAGCGACGCACAGGTAAAGACATATTCCATAACGCCTAAAAGCGAAGGTACTAGTGCGGTATCCGATCCACTCTATTACGCCGTAGCAGGCGGATTTTTGCAGATGACGGAGCTTATGCTTAGCAGCGGTGTAAGACCTGAGATTACCGCTTGGACGGACGATCATTGTATTGCTTTTACGCTCAAACACCGCAAAGATGAGCGGCAGCCGAACTGCTCCATCTATCAGATGCTGCCGCAACGATATGACGCGAGTATGCTAAATCTGCTACTTAAATACGATTTAGCAGGGCTTCCGGGCGATGAGCGTATTCGAAAAAAATACGATGACTGCCGTAAGGATTTGGATACGTTGAAGGAGTATAAGAAAATATACCTAGAGCATATGGATAATTATTGTTACGATGAGATTATTTTAGATTGGACTTTATTAAACAGCTCTAGGTATGAGCTGCTTAGATATATGATGACGGAGCGCTCAAAGTATTCGGAAAATGATGTAATCAAGCTTAACAAAGGCTCGCTACCCGATCTTAATAGATGCGGCTCGGTAACGCCAAATACAGCGCTACTTGGTATCTACGATACGCTTATAAAGCGCTACTCTGCGCTCTGCGGCGATGAGCCTAAGGGTGCAGGCGGCTTTGATTTGGATAATTTTTTTAGATATTTGCAATTAGAAAAATTGGAATATTATCTTAAAATAGAGTATAAGGGCAAGGTGATAAGAGTGGGGGAGTACGATAAAATTTTAAGGCGCGATGCTTCTAAGCAGCTAGAACAAGCGGGATCCAAGACTGCAGATACCGCGTCTGCCAATGAGTAAAATTTCGTAAAGCTTTTGGATATGATCGCTACGTATTTGGCACAATTTTATAAAATTTTAATGATTTTAAATTTGTCGTTTCTCTTTAATATCTTGATCATCGCAATCCTACCTTTAAGTTATCACTACCTTGTATTTTGTATATAGCATCTATATTTATATAAGATCGCGAAATATCATGGTTCTTGTATTAATATGAGATAAATTTATATATAGCAGATCTCATAATTTATAAAATAATGTTAAAGATGGGTTAGAAATATAAAATTTTAAAATATTACAAATCCTAAGCCTAAACTTCTATCAATAATTTTTATTATTTAATGAATATTTTAATTTATATATGTATAATTATAAATAAATTTTATTAGAAAGGAATAAATATGAAAAACCTAACCACTACTTCGGGTAATCCTATCGCGGATAACCAAAACTCCCTTACCGCAGGCAGCCGCGGCGGTATAATGTTGCAAGATTATCAGCTACTTGAAAAACTAGCTCATCAAAACAGAGAGCGTATCCCCGAGCGCGCCGTTCACGCAAAAGGTAGCGCTGCATACGGAACCCTAGAGATTACGCAGGACATCTCGCGATATACTAAGGCCAAAGTATTACAAAAAGGCGAGAAAACAAAGCTACTTTTGAGATTTTCTACCGTTGCCGGTGAAGCTGGAGCGGCTGATGCTGAGCGCGACGTAAGGGGCTTTGCGATTAAATTTTACACCAAAGAGGGCAACTGGGACTTGGTCGGAAACAACCCTCCCGTCTTTTTTGTAAAAGACCCGTATAAATTCCCGGATTTTATCCACACGCAAAAGCGTGATCCTCGCACACACCTCCGTTCAAATGAGGCAGCATGGGACTTTTGGAGCCTAAGCCCTGAGAGTATGCATCAAGTAACCATCCTGATGAGTGACCGCGGTATTCCGGCAAGTTACCGCCATATGCACGGATTTGGCAGCCACACCTACAGCCTTATAAATGACAAGAACGAAAGATTTTGGGTTAAATTTCACTTCAAAACTTGCCAAGGCATTAAAAATTTAACCAACGCTCAAGCCTCACAGATCATTGCAAAAGATCGAGAGAGCAATCAACGCGATCTTTTTGAGAGTATAGAAAAGGGTGACTTTCCAAGCTGGGATTTCAAAATTCAAATAATGACTCTACAGCAGGCAAAAGAGGTCAAATTTAACCCCTTTGATCTAACCAAAACTTGGCCTCATAAGGAGTTCCCGCTCATCGACATGGGCGTCATGACGCTAAACGAAAATCCGAAAAATTATTTCAATGAGGTTGAGCAGGCTGCATTTAGCCCGTCAAATATAGTGCCTGGTATCAGCTTTAGTCCCGATAAGATGCTGCAAGCAAGGATATTTAGCTACCCCGATGCTCAAAGATATCGTATCGGCACGCACTACGCGCAGCTAGATGTTAATCGTCCTGTAAGCGAGGTCAATACTTACGTCGTGGGCGGCGCGATGAATAACGGAATGTATGAGCTTGACGATAAGGCTTACTATGAGCCTAACAGCTTTGGTGGCGCCAAAGAGGATCGTGCTTTGTTAGAGCCTGATATAAGCATAGAAGGCGCGATGCAAAGATACGATCACAGAGTCGAGGATCAGGATTATTATTCGCAACCTAGAGCGCTTTTTGAGCTAATGAGCGACGAACAAAAATCGCAGCTTTTTAGTAATATCGCAGATAGCATGGAGGGTGTGAGCGAAGCTATAAAAGAGCGCGCAATAGGACATTTTGAAAAAATTTCCGCTGACTATGCAAATGGCGTAAGAGCCGCTTTGAAAGCAAAAAATTGACGAGCTTAACGCAGGCCGAGGAGCAAAGATATGGCGAACTTTGCGCTATGGCGCTTGATTTCGCTAGGCGAGATGATGCTGACGAGCTGGAAAAGATGATAAAGGCGGGCCTTAGCGTAAATTTAAAATCCGCGAAAGGCGACACGCTTTTAATGCTAGCTAGCTACAATAACGCGCTAAAGACTGTAAATATGCTGCTCTCAAACGGCGCCATAGTCGATGAGCGTAACGACCGCGGGCAAACTCCGCTCGCGGGCGCGGCCTTTAAAGGGCATTTGGAGGTAGTCAAAGCTCTCGTAAATGCAGGTGCAGACGTAGAGGCTACGAGTGGTCTTAGTATGACACCCTATGCCTTTGCCATAATGTTTGGTAGAAGTGAAACGGCAAAATTTTTACTAAGCAAGCGTAAAAAGCAGGGATTGCTACAAAAACTGGCGGTTAAATTTTTAGAAATTTTCACCAAAAAGAGCGCGCGAGCGGTTTAAATTTTTATGCGCCTTGATATTTGGCGGTTTAAAATTCACGCGCTTTAGCGCTTATACACGGTTTAAAATTTGACGTATTTTAGGGCTCGCATAGGGTGAAATTTCGGAGATTTTACTAAAAAGATGCAAGGATGATTTGAAATTTTGGCATACCATTTCTAACCTTTAAGATTTTGCTTCTCTCGCTTATCTGGTACGCAGGTATAGTGTCGTTTTGCGATATGCTTAATAACAACACAAGCCCTCTTCGTTTATCTAATATGGCGCGCTCTTTTATGACTATAAACGGCGCGCGGTTTTGGGCTATAATTTAACTCTCTGCCGGTTTGGGAGATAGAATTTTATATTGCTCGTTCGTCTGCTTCGCTAGTTTAGCGGTATTTGGCTGCGCCTGCGTTATTTTGCTAGCGCTGCCTGTCTAATTTGCATTTTTCCCTCCATCTGCTTTGCTGCGCTTCTCATTTTGTCTGAATTTAGCAGGTCTTGTTGGCTTCGCCCGTGGACTCAATTTTTACGATGAAGATTGGTATGATCTATTGCGATCCTTGTGGCAAGACTATAAATTTTCCTTTGAATCTTTGCAGAGTTTGTAAATTTTTAAGATTTTTCAGCGCGCTTGGAATTTTATTGATTTTTGGATCGAGCTTGTCTTGTAGCTGGATTTGGCTGAGTACTGCGGCTAAATTTTACAATTTTAGGTTCATCGATTAAGCCTTTTACGCCGAGCCGATTATTATATGTAGCCTAATTTTGATATCTTAAGGATCACGACTATAAGCTCTTAAATTCTATCTCCAGTTGCTTGCGCCAGTCTTGTAGCGAGCGCTCTGCGCCCGTGGCGTATTTTTCGATAAGCGCGTCCGTTTTATTTAGAAACTCAAATAGCTTGCCCTCCCACACGGCGGGATTTAGGTTGCTTTGATGCA
>NZ_CALKTS010000155.1 GCF_937997595.1 uncultured Campylobacter sp.
AAACGGACGTGCACTCGCGCCTGCTTTACGCTTCGGACTTTCCGGTGCCGTATTCTGCGATATACAACACCTACGATCTGCGCCTGTCGCAGCGTATCGCGCTGCATAAAGAGCCCAACCCTTTCGATCGCAACGCGCGCGGGCTGCTCGCGTATTTCGGCGAGGAGAGCGAGCTGTGGAGCAATTACAAAAAAATTCTGCCCTTTGCATAGACGGTGAAATTCGGTGAAATTTAAGAGGCGGGCGTGAATTTTATAAAATATTTTTTCTCGGAAATTTTTAGATTATTTAAGCTTCTCGTAAGCGCCACGCTTGTGCTAGCTGCGGGGTTTTTAATCTACAAACTATTCTTTTCGGAGCCGGTTTAGCGGAAAATTACGAGCAAAATCGCGTTCAAATTTTAGCCCTGCGCGATTTTGCGCGCGAGATAAGCCCGAAGGAGTTTCTTTTGACGTTCGTTTTGATGGCGACGAGGTCTCAAGTATGAGAGCCGTGAATAAAGACAAAAACCAAAGTGCGAGTTTTTAGACGAACGAGCGCGCTGTTTTAAAAATCATAGGCTGGGATTTTGGGACTTTTAATGAACTCAAAGCCAAAGCAAAAAGCGCAAATGCCGTGGGTGTAAGCATCTGGGAGGGCGAGGGTGAAACCGCTATTTATTACAAAGACGGGTTTGTGTCGAAATTTTACGAAATTTTCGAGGGTTCTGCGAGCGAGGTTGTGAAAAAAGACTACGAGATCGACTGTGGTGATAGATTTGCCGCAGACGGCGTGGTGATGGCGCGCGACGGAGGCGCTACTACGGGCTTTATATGCGTGGATAAGGACGGCTACGGCATCAAACGCAGATAAATTTTCAGCGGTTTTGCATAAAATTTTAGCGGGAATTTTTGCCGTTATTGTGAATACTTTGCGGTGCCTTTTTGTCGAGCCTATCATTTAACCGCTCGTTTCGTTTGCGACAAGGACATATTCTCACCGTTTGGCGCGTAGAAATACGGACATAAGCAGGGCAGGGTGCGTAAATTTACCCAATATTTACGACGCCAAAATTCAGAGCGTGCGGTTAGAATTTAGCGTGTTTGTGGCTTTTTTTGCGGAGCGGCACACGCCGCGTATGTGCGGCAAACGACGCAACGCGCGCAAAAATGGAGCGGCGAGGCGGCTCGGCGTAGTTGCGGAAAGCAGAGCGTATGCCGCTCGAAGCGCGGTAGAGAGCTAATAATGAAGCATGCTCTGCGAAATTTCACAGGACGAATTCCGCAAACGGCAATTCGCAAAATTCCGCATATTTCGCCGCCGTAAATTCAATGGGTGTTGGTCGAACGTACCCGCCCTATGCTTAAATTTTAAAATTTAAACCTAACGGCGTGTATCGTAGTATCAAAGCGTTCCTCGGCGTGGTGTAAATTTTGGAATCTCAGCGGTTTAATTTAGTTCGCAGGTACGCTAAATGAAATGGCGAGATCATCCGCGGCGGCGCGCTGCTGTTTAAATTTAGCTCATAGGCGCACTAAATACGCCGTAGATAGGTCGATCGGCTCGCCTTTTTTGGTTTAAATTTAGCTCATAGGCGCGCTAAATCCTAGCCGCGACATGATTTGCTTTAAATTTTACAACGACAGCTCGTTTTAAATTTTAAACCACTAGCGCAACCTACAAAAATTTAGCGTCGACCTGCCTGAAATCCGCATACATCGCGCCGCCTATGCTGCACCGGCGCCGCGTCGCATGATTTACGCTAAAACGATATCGCACTTATCGAAACTGCCAAAATACCAACGACGCGTTGTGTCATTCGCGCCGAATTGCGCTGCACCTTTCTTGTCGCATTACTTGCACTATAAAATTTCAACGTAGGTTTGTTTTAAATTTCATTGTATCGCACAAAAAAACCGTTGCGCGAGAAATTCTAGCGGCGGCTTGCTTTAAATTTACGCTTCTTGGCTAGTTTCTTTCAATCTCTCACCGCACTTTATTCTGTCGCTAAATTTTAAAATTTACCCGAATTTTAGGAGTTTACCAGCTTTAAAAGCGCCTTTGAAATTCTTGCGATCTCATCTTGCATATGCCCGCCCGGATTTTGCTCAAACTCCGCTTTTGCGCCCGCACCGCGGCATTTTGCGATGAAATTTCGCGCCGTCTCGCCGCAGAGTGCTCCGCGCGGATTTTTCGGGTTCATCTCGGCCTCGCCCAAGGACGCGTAGACGTGCGCCAGCCCCCTTTGCGGCGAGTGTGCGGCGACGAAGGCATCAAAACCGCTAAACCAAAACGATGCCGAGACACAGACGATCTTTTGAAATTTATCGCTCGCAAACGCCGCATACGCGCTAAAAAGCCCTGCCAGCGAGTATCCCGCGCATGCTCGCCACGAAGACTTTCCCGCGCCGAATACATGCTGCTCGATACGCGGGATCAGCTCGTCAGTAAATTTTTCTAAGTGCGCCGCGCCGCCACCTGCGAAATCGCGCACTCCCTTAAACGGCGATTTTGCCACCCACGGGCTGAGCTTATCGCCCCACTGCGCCTCGTTTAGATAGATCGCCGCAAGCACGAAATCCGCGCCGCTTTGTCGCGAGACGAGTTCGTAAATTTCGCCCACACTGGCCGCGCTAAACTCCAAGGCGTGCAGGTAGATGATCGGCACGGCATCCAAGCGGGGCGAGGAGGTTTGTGCGGACGCGGTGAGCGCTGTATTCTGCATCGATGACGCGGACGAAATCGAGTCGGTAGCCGCCGTAAATTCTGCTCTAGTATTTAACACAAGCGACGCGGCAGGTTGAATGGCTTGTATCTTAGGCGCGGCAAGAGAGGAACGCGAAACGGGCACGATGGGCGTAACGAGCGGTGTATTCGGTGCTGCAGACGCGGGAGGCTCAGGTGAAGTAGCTTGCGCGGACAGACCGAACGAAACGGCGGGTGGATCATCCTGCGCGAATATGGGATGCGTGCCAAGCTCGAATGAGACAATCTGAGCGGATGTAGAGGTGTCGGACAGGGTATCCGGCGTGGATCTGAGAGGTTGCGCACGCGTGGCTGACGCGAGAGGTGGCGCGTGCGGGGCGAAAATTTCTACGCGCAAGCCGTTAAATTCCAAACTTTGCATCGCTGAACCTTTAAAAGTTATTAAAATTTAATAGAATTTTGTGTAAAATCACCGAATTTAACACTAGAGGAACTTAAAATTGGCTTTGATCGAGCTTATCGATGTTACGAAAAAATTCGGCTCCCACGTCGTTTTAGACGGCGTAAATTTCGCACTGGACGCTAACGAGCGCGTCGCCGTGATCGGCAAAAACGGCGGCGGCAAGTCCACGCTGATGAAGATAATTGCAGGTCTGTGCGAGACCGACGAGGGGCGCGTGATCACTCAAAACGGGCTAAACATCCAGATGCTCGCTCAAACGCCGAAATTTGAAGACAATCTCTCGGTCAAAGACGCGCTGCGAAGGGAGCTAGCCGAAATTTACGCCGCCCTTAGCGAATACGACGCGATCTCGAGCGAAATCGCCGCACAGCCCGAAAACAAGGAGCTTTTGGCGCGCCAAGACGAACTGATTAAATTTATCGAGGCCAAGGACGGCTGGCAGATCGATAATAAGATCGAGCAGGTGCTGCAAAATTTCGGGCTTAAAATTTACGAAAACCGCTCCGTCTGCACGCTTAGCGGCGGCGAAATTCGTCGCGTGGCGCTGGGCGCGCTGGTGCTTAAAAAGCCCGACGTGCTGCTGCTGGACGAGCCCACGAACCACCTCGACGTCTATATGGTGAAATTTCTAGAGGATATGCTGCTTGCATCAAAGCAGACGATCGTTTTTATCAGCCACGATCGCTACTTCATCGACCGCTTGGCGACGCGCAGTATCGAGATCGAAGAGGGTAAAATTTCAAATTTCGATGGCGGATATGAGAACTATCTGAGGCGCAAGCAGGAGATGCTTGCTTCGCTCGAAAAGTCCCACGAGACGCTGCTTAAACAGCTGCGCGCCGAGGAGGAGTGGCTGCACCGCGGCGTAAAAGCGCGCCTAAAGCGTAACGAAGGGCGCAAGGCGCGCATCATGCAGATGAGGCAGGATGCGAAGAAAAACCCGGGCGCGATCCGTCGCGTGCGACTCGAGCTGGAGCGCGCGAGCAGGAGCTTTAACGGCACGGGCGGCGATAATCGCAAAAAGATGCTTTTTGAATGCACGAATATCGGTAAAATTTTAAACGGCAAAGTGCTTTTCAAGGGCTTTTCGGCGCGGGTTTTGCAGGGCGAGCGCATCGGCATCGTAGGCGCTAACGGCGCGGGCAAAAGCACTCTGCTTAAAATTCTACTTGGCCGCAGTAAGATCGATGCGGGCGAGATCAAACGCGGCGAGATCAGGATCGGCTACTTCGATCAGACCCGCAGCGGCATTACGGACGATAAAAGTATAATCGAAATTTTCTGTCCAAACGGCGGCGATCATATCAACGTCCGCGGCAGCTACATGCACGTCTATGGGTATTTGAAAAATTTCTTGTTTCCGAAGGAGTTTTTAGATAAGCCCGTGGGCGTGCTTAGCGGCGGCGAAAAGAACCGCCTGGCGCTTGCCAAGCTCTTTACCGAGCAATACGATTGCCTGATCTTGGACGAGCCGACGAACGATCTTGACATCGCGACGATCAATATTTTGGAGGATTATCTGCTAAGCTTCGAAGGTGCGGTAATCATCGTAAGCCACGATCGCTATTTCATCGATAAGATCACGAATAAGCTTTGGGTTTTTGAAAAAAACGGCACGATCGATCAAATTCAAATGCCCTATTCGCAGTATTTGGAGTTTGAAGACGAGATGGCGGAGATTGATCAGATCGAGGCCGACGCTGGCGCGAGCGCGAGCACAGACGAGAGCGGCCGCGAAAACAAAAAGGAAAAAACGAGCGCCGCGAAACTTAGCTACAAACAGAATAAAATTTTAGAGGAGTATCCCGCTAAGATCGAGGCTATCGAGGCGCGCATAAAAGAACTAAATCACGCGCTTTCGACGCCTGAAATTTATCAAAAGCTCGGTATGCAGGGGCTTTTTGAAGAACTTGAAGAAAAAAGAGGAACATTAAACAGTATGGAAAATGAATATTACGAAGTGCTTTCGCTCGCCGAGAGCCTAAAGTAGGCGCGATGGTTTGGTTTTTGATCTTTTTATACGCGCTTTACACGATTTATAAAATTTCGCTCGATCTGCTCGAGCTAAGCTTCATCCGCGCCAAGCTAAAAGAGCCTGCGGTGGTGCTTAGCGAGGAGGATTATCGCAAGGCGGGCGAGGTCGGCGCGGTAAATTTAAAATTTAATATATTTTCGCACTGCTTTTCTTTCGCAGTGGCGCTTATTTGGATACTTGCGGGCGCTAGCGCGTTACAGCGCGCGATATATGATCTAGCGGGCGACGGGATTTTTGCGCAGAGCTGCTTCGTAACGGCGTTTTTAATCATCGGCGGCGCGGCGGCGTTTCCGCTTGAAATTTACAAAACCTTCGTCAAAGACAGACGCCTAGGCTTTTCCACGATAACGCCCGCCATTTTCGTAAAAGACGCGCTAAAATCGCTTGCGCTCACGCTGGTTTTTGGCTTTGCGGTAGCCTCTGCGCTCGTTTTTTGCGTAAATAGCCTGGGCGCGCACTGGTGGGTCTGGGGTTTTCTGCTAAGCTTCGGTATAGTTTTACTGATAAATTTGATCTATCCGACCGTTATCGCGCCGCTGTTTAATAAGATGCAGCCGCTAGAGCAGGGCGAGCTAAAAGAGCGCATAGAGGGGCTTTTGCAACGCTGCGGCTTTAAAAGTAGCGGCGTTTTTACGATCGACGCGAGCAAACGCGACAAGCGCCTAAATGCCTATTTCGGCGGCTTCGGCGCGACAAAAAAGGTCGTGCTTTTCGACACGCTCATAGAGAAGCTGAGCGAGGATGAAATTTTAGCCGTTTTAGGGCACGAGCTCGGGCATTTCAAACACGGTGACATTTTGAAAGGCTTAGTGCTTAGCTTCGTGCTTTTGGGCGCGACGTTCGCGGTATTCGGAAACCTCCCCGCAGGCGTGTTCGGCGCGCTAGGACTTAACGCGGACGGCGGCGCGACGCTGGTTTTTATGATTTTGTTTGCGCCGATTTTGCATGCATTTTTTGAGCCTGTAATCTCCAAGCTTAGCCGCATGCACGAATTTAGCGCGGACCGGCATGGCGCGAGCATGCAGGATAAAAAGAGCATGATCGGCGCGCTAAAGAAACTAGGCAGCGAAAACAAGGCATTTCCGCTCGCTCATAAAATTTACGCCGCGGTGTATCATTCGCACCCGAGCCTGTATGAGCGCATAAGAGAGCTTGATGAGGATCGCTGAGGCGCTAAGATGGGGCTTGCAGCAGTGCGGCTCAAAATACGTCGCGCGCGAAATTTTAAAGCTTTGCGAGAGCATTAGCAGCGAAGAGCTCGTGCTAAAATGCTCGGAAGAGCTCGCGCACGAAGCGGAATTTCGCGCTAAGATCATTGAATTTAAAGATGGTCGTCCGCTTGAATACATCACGCAAAGCTGCGAGTTTATGGGCTTTAAATTTTACGTCGATGAGCGGGTGCTGATACCGCGCTGCGAGACCGAAATTTTGGTAAAAAAAGCTCTTGCTTTGGCGCAGAGCTTGGGCGAGCCGCGCATTTGCGAGATCGGCACGGGCAGCGGTATAATCGCTATCTGCTTAAAAAAGCTACTTCCTTCTTGCCGCATCACGGCTAGCGACATCAGCGCGGATGCGCTTGAGGTAGCGCGCGCAAACGCCGCAAATTTGGGCGCGGACGTCGAGTTTGTGCACTGCGCCTACGCAGATGAGATCGCGGGCGAGTTTGATCTCATCGTCTCAAATCCGCCCTACATCGCAAACTCCTACGCATTGGACGCGCGCGTGCTGCAGGAGCCGAAACAGGCGCTGTTTGGCGGCGAGCGGGGAGATGAAATTTTAAAACGCATCGTGCTGATCGCCGCGCAGCGCGCAAAATTTCTAGCCTGCGAGATGGGCTACGATCAAAAGCAGAGTTTGTCGGCGTTTTTGCGCGAGCAGGGCTTTAGGGCGGAATTTTACAAAGATTTGGCGCAGTTTGATCGCGGATTCGTCGCGCGAAATTTAAACAGATCGTAGGCGCGCCGTGCAAAGCTCGCAACTGCGCAGGCTGCTTTATTACAAAGCGTTCGGCTACCGCTACGTAAGCGCTGAAATTTTAAGCGGCGGCGCGCGATTTTTTAAGGCGCTGGACGCGCTGCAATCCGCTACCGCCGAGTGCAATCTTTGCGAGCTTGCCAAAACGCGTACGAAAGGCGGCGAGCAAAATTTTAAAAATTTCAAAACTATCAAAAATTTTAAAAATTCTAAAACTCCCGCGAACGTAAAACTTATGATCGTAGCTCTTGCGCCGGGCGCTAACGAGGGTTTTGGCGGCGGTTTGGAGGCTGAAGTAGCAGCGGCGCTAGATCAAATTTGCGCGCCGGAAGAAATTTATTTTAGCTTTTTGATAAGGTGCGCAGTGCCGCAGAATAGGCGCATAAGCTCGGAAATAATTTTAAAATGCGCGCCCTATCTGACCGACGAGATCAAAATTTTAAAACCCAAAGTCGTGCTCTGCCTAGGGGAGCTCTGCTGTAAAATCGTGCTGCGAAACGGCGATCTAGCGGGCATGGACGTGCTGCACGGCTCGGTTTTTAACGAGGGCGGCATTAGCTTCGTGCCGAGTTTCGATCCCGCATTCATCGCGCAAAATCCGAGCAAAGCGGAGCTTTTCAAAGAGGATCTGCAAAAGATAAAAGAGCTGCTGTGAGGCACATTTGGCGCTTTCTTTGCGTGCTATTTTGATTTTGTGCGCAGCTTTTTGCACACGCATTGTGATTTTTGTTACGGTGGGCGAGCGCGGACGGGGCGAATTTGATCTGCTTAAATTTTACGGGCGAGCGGGATTTTAGCGGAGTAAAACACAGACTCGATCTGCGCGGGTTTAAATTTAAGAGCGATAAAAATTTCATAAAGCGGCGGAGTAGGGTAAAATTTAACGCCATTGCAAAATTTTGATATTTCAAATTTTGTTTTCTATCTGGCTATCTTGGGGCGCGTGAGGGGTTTGCGTCGCGATGTAGCATCAAAATTTAAACCTTAACGCCGAGCGAAATTCTATGTCGTAAATTTTATCTCGCCTGCAAATTTTATTTTGCCTAAGAGCTCTGTATATCCTTAAATTTTACGCCGAAGGTCGGCCTGCGCTATGTTTGCACCGCACGACTAGGTAAATTTGAACTCGTGAGATAAATTTATCTCAAAGATTTGAAAAATTCTAAAATTTCGGCGCTAAATTTGATCGGCCTGCCGTCTTTTACGAAGGCGATTTTTACGTCCTGTGCGTATAAAAGCTCGCTAAAATCGACGTTTTTAATATCTTTGATCTTGTAAATTTCTTGTCGCAAAAGGGCGCTGGCGTTTTTGAGCGCGGCTAGGCTCGTGCGAATTTCAAGCGTATCGCCGAGGCGTGCGGGGCGGAGAAATTTAGCGCAAAGCTCGCTAACTACGAAGTGTGCGTCCGCGTGCGCGAAGTCCACCCCTGCTTGCATAAGCGCCTCGCTGCGCGCCCGCTCGCAAAATTTTATATAGTTGGCGTGATACACGATGCCCTGCGCGTCGGTATCTTCGTAGTAAATTTTAATCTGCATCGGCTGTGCTTTGCTCCGGTGCTGCCTTTTTTGTGGCGAGGGCGGGGAGGATTTTTGCGAAAAACAGCACCGTTTGAAACACGATGATGAGTTTCATGCACCATTCGCTAGCCGCGTGGATTTGGGCAAATTCCGGCGTCATCGTCGCTTCTGCACCGATCTTCTGGGCATTTATGACGTAGTCGGTAAAGTAAAGCACGAAAAGTAGGGCAAGTATGATATTTAAGAGCGTCAGCATCAAGGTCGAAAGGCGCAAGCGAAAGGATTGCGATTTGTTGTTGTTGAAATTTATCATCTCAAAAACGAGGCAGATGATCGAGACTGCGATGAGGATACCGCCGTATTTTACGAAGATCTCGCTCATTAGCTTGCCGCTTTGAAAGTGCGATAGCACGCCCTCCCCGATAATCTGCTGCGGGAAAAATACCACGGGCGCGACGAGTGCGCCGAGCGAGAGCTCGATGCCGATAAGGGCTGCGATGATGAAGATATAGATAGAAAAAATTGCGCGCATAAAGATCCTTTTAAATTTTGATAAATTTTAAATCGGACGTGATTATAGCGAAATCTTATAATCGTGCGCTTAAGTGTTTTGCAAGTGAGTTTTTGGGCGAATGGGTGCAAGGGGTCGTGATATTACGGCATATCGCGGTATGATTAAATTTTTAAATCTTTGGATACGGTCGTTTGCGAAATTTATAAAATTTTTACGGAGGCTGGAGATGAAATTTGTGTCAGGCGCGTTAAGCATAAAATTTCATTATAAAATTTAAAATTTTCCAAATCGTTTTTTAAAATTTCTCTTAATTATTCAGCCCCCTTTAAGCATCGCTCTTGTATAATCACAATTCTGTTTCGCACCGAGCCGAACCTGCTTTCTTAACTC
>NZ_CALKTS010000156.1 GCF_937997595.1 uncultured Campylobacter sp.
TTAGCTTACTCGACTATACTGTAGATTTAGAAGTTTACAGTTCGATTTAAACTTGCGGATGCAATTTTATTTTATGGTACGGCGAGCCGATATTTTTTGGAATTTTAAGGCGTAAATTCCTGATTTCTCATAAATTTTTAATCTCACTGCTTTTAAACAGAACTAAAATTACCCTAAAGACCGCCTAACTACAGCAAGGTATCGGCAAACCGATTACCGGCACGTTTCAGCTAATGCCTAGAAATCGTGTAGGCTAAAGTCAAGCCATAAGAAATCATAGCGGTTTAGGGCGGCAATTTTGCAGAAGCGGCAGTGGGTTTATCTTACGCAAAGCGTATGGCGTAACGCGAGCGTGGCGCTTAAAAAGACCACAAGAGATAGATTTAAAGCAAATTTACCCTTATTTAAACGCCAGCATCATCACGCCTGCGCCGATGAGTGCTAGCGCAAGCCATTCGCGCAGACTCGAGCGCTCACCCAAAAAGATCACGGCGATGATGACTACGAGTACTATGCTTAGCTTGTCGATCGGCGCTACTTGATAGGCTTTGCCGATTTGCAGCGCTTTGAAATACGCTAGCCATGACGCGCCCGTTGCTAGCCCGCTTAGTATCAGAAATACCCAGTTGCGCGCCGTTAGGCTGGATAACGGCTGCCAGGCTTTAGCGTAGCGCAAGAATATGGCGAGACATAGGGCAATGATGATCGTGCGGATAAAAGTCGCGAAATGAGAGTTGATCCCTTCGAGTCCGATTTTTGCAAATATCGCTGATACGAGCTAGCTGCTGGGTAAAAGAAGCTAGAGCTCCATCACATTTGATTTAGACGATATTGCTAAATCTTGCTTGTGATTGCCGCTAAATTCGCCCCACATATATAGAAAAATCGCCTAAAGCGCGCTCTTGCTCCGCCTAACGCCAAGAGATATCTGTTTAATTCCACTTCGACGCTCCTCAAAAACAAATGCCAGCGACGCAAGCGCATCCATCGTCGTTTAAATTCCAATTCGGTGCCCCTCAAAAAAGCAAACTTTAAGCCCAAACCTACTACTCTAAAAGTTCAAATTTTACAAATAAGGATACTGAATGAAAAATTTCATATTTTTCGCACTTTTGGCTCTTGGCATCGCAGGCTGCGCCGTAAGCACCGCTCCGACGCCTGCAGGCAACTTACGCTCGTTAAAATCCGAGATCGTAAACTACACTCGCCAAAGCTCCACAGCTTACGTATATACGTTTAAAGACCTATCCAGCGGCGAGCTATACACCGCTCGTGCAAGCAGATATTATGCGGCTGCAGGAGATACTGCCTACATAAGTACCGCTTCAGGCGCTATCACCGATATGCGAATCATCTCGCGCAAAGCGGGTTCCGTTGCTCCGCGCGCTTATGACATCGGCAAAATCGAGACCAAACAAATGCATAAAAACGACGCTATTGCCGTACCAGAGAGCGAAAATATCAGCTTTTAATCCTACGCGATTTTTAGCCGCTGTGCCCTTGAGGGTAAGCGAGCCTGCTTTTAATTTGCGAAACGCTTTTGTGTTCGCTCCCTACTCTTATGAAGGCAATAGTTTCCTGTTCTTAATCATGGCGGGCTGGCGCGATTTGCTTGCGCTTTAAAGTCCGCTGATTCTTTACGCGACGCCTGCATAAATTTTATATTTTATAAGTTGTGGAATTTTATATTTCACGAAATTCTGCGCTACACATCTTACTTATATGGCTCGGTTAGCATTTCCTATTCGCTTGCTTCGTGCTTAAGATTTCTTACTGCGTGACACTATTTTGTTCGCAAAATTCTATATTATAGAAATACAGCTGGCGCTAGAATTTTGATTGCGAAATTCTTATAAATTTTCTTTCTCGCAGTTTTTCACGGACTGCTCGTTTTCAGTGCTGTATCCTCCGCTGATAAGATGTTACGTGGATTTTTAAAACCCACGCTTTGCAAATTTCGTATCTTGAAATTTTATCCATAAAATTTTACGTCGTAAAATTTTTATGAAATTTCTCCCGCAAGAAAGAGGTGTTGCCGTCTGTTTACCGCAGCCTGATATAATCCCCACATCGAAATTAGAACTCCTTTCAATAATCGGCGAGACCTGTGCGGGTCTCGCTTTTTTTATGCCCGTTAAATTTGGATTTTCGGTAAATACTCGGTAACAATTTGGTAAAATTTTAGTATTTTTCAGCCTATTTTAAGCATATAATTTGTCATTTTGTGCTACTATTGCGCTTACAAACTTTTAAAGGAGTTCAAAATGAAACTAGTTAAACTTAGTTTAGCGGCAGCAGTCGCTGCAGGTGCTCTTGCTATGAGTGCAAGTGCTGTTCCGTTAGAGGAAGCTATCAAGGATGTGGATCTAAACGGATACGCTCGTATGCGATATACCCATGATCACCTTAAAAATGAAACAAATAGCAATAAGGGCGTTTGGGAATTTAAATCCGAAGTAGATTTCAAAGCTAAAATCGATGATAACTTCTTTGGTGTAGTGGGCGTTAGGTTCTTAGATAGAGATAATGGCGAGTCGCTTTCTTCTTCAAATAGCCAATATCACGGTACACAAAATCCAAGCGACAAAGATTCTGATTTCGATATCGCTAAAGCTTATTTAGGATACACTATCGGCGGTACCACTATTGCAGTTGGTCGCCAGGGCATAGGTTCGTTCTTTACCGATGATATGTATGGAGATGGTGTTAAGATTACTAGTACCGATATCGAGGGCTTGACAATTAGCGGCTTTTGGATGGATTCTTTAGAGAATGATGGAGATATTTCAAGCCTTGATTGGGGCGCAGCGGTAGATAATAAACTAACTACTGATCATAATCTATACGGTATAGGATTTATGGGCTCATACGATCCAGTATCTTTCCAACTATGGTATAATGCTCTAGAGGACGTAGCACAGCTTTTCGCTGCAGAACTAGCTCTAAACTTTGATATCTCTGATGATTTTAATCTCGGTGTAAAAGGTCAGTATGCATTCTCTGATTTTGACGGCGATTATAAAGATGCGGGTGCTAGTGATGCAGATTTCTGGGCTGCAGAAGCTAATGCTGGTTTCTTTGGTGTTGATTTAGCTGCAGGTTATTTAAAATTTGAACCTGATGATAAAGATAAAGTTTCTTTTGTATCTTTTGAAGATCAAGGCTCTTTCATTAGCCCAGGTGAAGAGTTGTTAGACTATAGAAACTTTAGTGGCGAAAATCACTACTGGTATGTAGTAGCAGGCTATACCATCCCTGATACTGGCATCAGAATCGGCGCTGATTACCTAGACGGTAAAGCAGATGGTGACAATGCATACGAAGTAGTAGGTAGAATTTCTTATAAATATAATGAAAAGCTAAGCTTCAAAACTTGGTATTCACACTATAAGATTGATGGCGCTGCAGGTGCTGCTGATGATAAAAATGATCGAATTAGATTCGAGGCTAAATACAGCTTCTAATTATTTACCTTATACAGGTAAAATTAGGGCGAAGCTTTTGCTTCGCCCTTTTTAAATTCTAAATCAAGGTTTTCTATGAAAATTTTTAAAATTTCTTTTTTAGCATGTCTTTTTACCTTCGCTCTAAATGCTGCGGATAACTCAAACGACGATACATACGTATTTGAAGCTAAAGGAGAGTTTGCCAAAGAGCTAAAATCCCTAATCGAAAAACATTCTAAAGACGAAAATATAACCGTAAATATCTACAAAAGTGCTCCGGCCGCCAGCGGCAAACCCCATAGCGGTAGGGTAAATCGAAACATAAACTCTCTAAAAGAAAAAGGCGGAGCGATCTTTGCCGAGAAGTGCGCTTCCTGCCACGGCGAAAACGGGCAAAAAAAAGCTTATGGAGTATCGCGTAAACTTAAAGATCTGGACGCCAAGGAGATCTCGATAGCTATTTCGCAATACACCACGGATCTAAGCTACGGCGGTAAGATGAAAAATATCATGCAGCCGATCGCCGCTAAGACGGGCGCTACGGAGCTAGGCTACATCATTGCTTATCTAAAAGGCGACGATTCGTTCCTATACGATAGCTCGTCTAGTAGGAGCACGAATACTGAAATTTCGACCACCCCGAGCGAACAGGGCTCATATCTAAAATAAAGGAGCGTAGATGAAAGTAGCGATCGTTTTGGCAAACGGTTTTGAAGAGATCGAGGCGGTAAGTCTGATCGATATTTTGCGCCGCGCGGAGATCGATGCAGTATCTGTGGGGCTGGATAAAAAATGCGTCTGCGGCGCGCATAGCGTAGAGATGATCGCCGATGAAATTTTAGACGATATAAAAGTTTCGGAATTTGATATGATCGTTTTGCCAGGCGGCTTGCCCGGTGCCGAAAATTTGGCAAAGAGCGAGAAGCTGGGGCAAGTACTGCGCGATTTTGATGCAAATAATGCCAAGATCGGCGCGATATGCGCGGCTCCATGGGCGTTAGCTACCGCAGGCGTGCTCAAAAGCGCCTATACTTGCTATCCGGGCTTTGAAAAGATCGTCGCGCACGCGGGATATACCCCGTCCGCAAACGTCGTAAAAGACCAAAACATAATGACCTCGTGCGGTCCTGCTACCGCTATGGAGTTTGCGTTGCAAATCGTCCGCGAGCTAAAAGGCGAGCAGGTTTATTCCAAGCTAAAATC
>NZ_CALKTS010000157.1 GCF_937997595.1 uncultured Campylobacter sp.
ATAAATTTTATAGCGAGGCAAATCGGGTAAATTTAAAATTCGGCAAAGCTTCGATTTTAAATTTACCCTTTATACGCCGCTTTTAACGAAGCTAGCGATCCGCTCCGCGGCTATTTTGCGCCGACGCTCATATTTAAATTTCACGAGTATACATTCCTTCTTGTTTTAAATTTTAAAATTTCATAATCTCACTAAATGCTTCGCAGAAGTTAATCAAGCGGCTTTAAATTTGCGCCGTTAAATTCCAAAATACTCACGATTATGCAAGCGGTGACTAGTGATATATTGTGAAAACTACGCCTAGCAAAAGCACTCACTTTATAGCTTTGCCACATAATTAAGGTCGTGCGGCATCGCGTAGAAGCCTTTGCGCCGCAGACTCTTTAGGTCGGAACGATTTTAGCGATTCGGACGCTTCACATAAATGATTTACGATATCTCCTACTTTTTCGTCCGTCGTACCAAGACGCGCCCAGTCGCCGAGTCTGCAGGCTTTTTCGTAATAGAGTGCTGCCTCCTGCATTTCTTCTATGCCGATTTGATACTCTGCATACAATCCGCAAGCCGCCCATTCTCCGCCTATGCCATCGCATCCCTTTTTATAAAGCTGCGCGGCTTGCGCCATATCTTGTTTGGTGCCCTTTCCCTCTTGATACATCATACCAAGCTGCAAGCAACTTGCTTTATGCTTGCCTGCGCAAGCTTTGCCAAGAAATTCTGCAGCCTTGCCTAGATCAATCTCAGGCGTCAGATTATCTGATCGCTCGGCTTCTTTCAGATACGATGCGGCAGCAGAGACACAGGAGTCAGTGCGTCCTGCTTCGCAGACGATTTCATCTATTTTAGTTCCCAAACCGCCGAACGCCGCATAGCCCAACAGCACTAAAGCTAAAATCATCTTTTTCATTACAACTCCTCATATAAATTTAAAATCACCTCAGCGGGCAGCTTTTTCGCAAGATTTTTGCAGTATCTTGTTAGAATCGACACTTATGATTTTTTTGCCCAATTTGCACGCCTTGTCGTAGTATCTCATCGCCACTCTTTGATCGTCGCTCTCTATATTAGAGGCGTATATCGCGCAAGATACCCAGTTCCCCTCAGAATCGCAAGATATTCTATACTCTTCGGCGATTTTCGCTTTAATTACGTCCTGCACAGCTCTTAAATTTTGCGCTTCAAGCTCAGCAGGTCTGCTGCAAAATTGCTTTATCCCATCGTTAAATGCGGGGTTATTTTGCAATGCGGGATCCGAGCTGTTTTTACCAAGCTCGCAGGCCTTTTTATAGTATTTCGCCGCTTCATTATTATCCTTTCCCTCCATAAACACGGCAAATAACCCGCAAGCAAATATATCGTCCTTGCTATCGCAATCTTTCTTGTGTTGCGCGGATGCCTTTGCTAAATCCGCGTCATTGCCGCTCATAGTAGCCGCCATAGTGCAGCCGCTTTCATAACCCGTATCGCATGCCCTTTCAAAGAACTCAATAGCCTTTTTATCGTCTTTTGCTACCGCTTTCCCTTCATGATAAAATCCTCCTAATCCGAAACAACTAAGAGCATGGCCGCCGTCGCACGCTTTTTTATAAAATTTAAAGGCTTTTTTTAAATCTTGCTTTACGCCGAGATCGCCTAATTCAGGGATATTTTCATATACCCCGCCGAGGTAGCCGCACACCTCCTCATACTTCACGGTTACATTTTCATTCGCAAAACCCTTGCCGCTTTCGCAAGCCTTTTCCATTTCGCTTATTACCTCCTCAGGCGTCGGTTCTTTCGCCTCTTCGGCAAACACAAATGAGCTTAAAAAAGCTAAAGCTAAAATGATTTTTTTCATTTCTTCCTCCTTAAAATTTTTCGTATTATTTCATTTTTCGTTGCCAGATAATGTCATTTAATGGCATTAAATTTTATTGCTCTATTTGTTTTTAAAAATTTAGCCGAAAGTATACCTCCTCCTTAATAAGCGCAAAAATATACGATTGTTACGCTTTACAGCCTGCGTACGGTAGTCGCATCAATATCTAATTTTCAATCTATGACTTACTGGTGCTATGAAATTTTATAGCGCCTAATACCGACGAGCTCTTGATATACTCAAAAATTCTAAAATTTTTTAAGAGTCGATGTGCGAAATTTAAAAAGCTAATTTTTAAAGTAAAATTATTTTAAAAACTTAATTTATAATTTAGCTTCTATAAGCCACGAAATTTAAGCTCTCTTTTAAAAATAGAAAAATAAAATTTCGCTCTATAACTTGTAATTTCGTTTTAAGGCCGAAAAATTCGCAATTTTTAATGCTAAAATTCCATAAATCTTTCATTCATTTCACATTAAAGGAGAGAAAATGAAAAGACGCGAATTTTTAAAAGGCGTTGCCGCGAGTGCGGCAGGTGCGGCGAGTGCGAACGCCACTAGCGTCATCAGCGACGATCTGATGAATAGCGAGGATGCGCCGATCACCGCCTCGCATTTCGGCGCGGTTAGGGCTCTTAGGCGAAACGGTAAATTTGAAGGCGTTTTAAGCGCAAGCGAGCTAGATTTTTTCCCGGTCAGTCTTACTCAGGGAATCGCAGCACGCACATACGATGCTACGCGCATCGCGCGACCATGCGTGCGAAAAGGCTATCTAGAAAAAGGCTGGCAGAGCGACAAAAGCATGCGCGGCAAGGACGAGTGAATCGAGATTAGCTGGGATGAGGCGTATAAACTCGTAGCTGACGAGCTAAAGCGCGTACTTAAAGACCACGGCGCGAGTTCGATTTACGGCGGCAGCTACGGTTGGTACAGCGTCGGCAGCGTAAATAACCCACAAACCCTACTCGGTCGTATGCTAAATATCATCGGCGGCTACACTACTCGCACTCTCACGTATTCAACTCACGCGATCCGCGCGATCACACCTTATGTCAGTGGAACAGACGAAAGCAGCGCCTTGCAAACCGCATGGCCTACGATCCTAAAGCATAGCGAAGCGGTGCTTATCTGGGGTGCCGATCCGATCAATACCAATCAGATCGCATGGGCCGTGCCCGATCACGAGAGCTATTTGTATTTCGCAAAGCTAAAAGAGCAGATGCAAAAGCGCGGCGTAAAGGTGATCACGATCGATCCGGTCTATAATAACACCGCTAAATTTTTAGGCTCTGAGCACATTTCGATCAACCCTACCACCGACGTTGCGATGATGATGGCGATATGTTATGAGATGATGGCGCAAGGGCTTGCGGATGAAAAATTTCTTAAAAAATACACTCACGGCGCGGAGGAATTTAAAGCCTATCTTAGAGGCGAAAGCGAAGATGGGCTCAAAAAAGACGCGGCGTGGGCGTCTAAAATTTGCGGCGTGAGCGAGGATGAGATCAAAGGCTTGGCTAAAATTTTAGGCAGCAAACGCACTATGATAATGTGCGGCTGGGGTCCGCAGCGCGCTCACCACGGCGAGCAGTTTCACTGGATGGCGACGGTGCTTGCCGCTTTCGTGGGACAGATCGGGCTTGCGGGCGGCGGATACGGCTTTGGCTATCATTACAGCGACGGCGGCTGCCCTAGCCCCGCAGCTCCGGTAGGAAGTGCGCTAAGCCTCACAAGCGGCGCGGCGACTACTTCCTCGGCTTTCCCGGGCTTAGGCAGCATGAGTATCGTGCCTGCCAGCGAGGGCGAGTGGAAAAACCGCGACAACATCGCAATCCCCGTCTCGCGTATCGTCGATTGTATCAATAACCCCGGCAAGGAGATAGATTTTAACTGCAAAAAGATAACTTATCCCGACATCAAGCTTGCCTACTGGGCGGGCGGTAACCCATATCTGCACCACCCCGATACGAATTTGCTCGCGCGCACGTTTGAAAAGCTCGATACCTTCATAGTCCAAGAGTGCTTCTGGACGGCGAGCGCGCGCATGGCGGATATCGTTCTGCCAGCCACTACCGAGCAGGAGCGCGACGACATAACCAAGTCGCATACGAATAAATTTATCATCGCTATGCATAAGATCGCCGAGCCTTACGAGCAGGCGCAAAACGACTATAAAATTTACTGCGAAATTCTAAAGCAGTTCGGCGAGAAAGAGTATATGGCGTTTAGCGAGGGCAAGAGCGAGATGGAGTGGATCAAGCAGTTTTACGACGCTTCTAAGAAAAAAGCGGACGCATCGAAGATAAAGATGCCGGAATTTGAGGAGTTTTGGAAAAAGGGCTTCGTGAAATTTGAAATTCCAAAGCACGCCTACGAATACGTAGCGATGGAGGAATTTAGAAAAAATCCTATCATAAATCGCCTCGGAACGCCGTCTGGAAAGATCGAGGTCGTCTCGAAAAAGATCGCTAAAGCGGCGCTGGACGACTGCCCAAGCCATCCCACATGGATGGAGCCGATGGAGTGGCTGGGGAACGCGCAAAAGACGCAAAAGTATCCGCTAAATTTAATAACCCCGCATCCGAAATACCGCCTGCACGGGCAGCTAAACAACACTTGGCTACGAAGCTTAGAAGAAATTGACGGTCGCGAGCCCGTGTGGATGCACCCAAAAGATGCCGAAGCAAGAGGGCTTAAAAACGGCGACGTAGTTAGGGTTTTCAATGATCGCGGCGCCGCGCTTGCAGGGCTCATCGTCACCGAAAACGTAAAGCAAAGCGTCGTGCGGATGCAAGAAGGCGGCTGGTGGGATCCGCTCTTTAGCTCTAGCGGCGATATGTGCGTTCACGGCAACGCAAACGTGCTGGTGCCCAACGAGCCTAGCTCGAAGCTTGCGTGCGGCAACCAAGCCACCGCACTGGTGCAGATCGAGAAATTTGAAGGCGAGCTTCCGCCGCTTGCGGTATTTTCACAGCCGAAATTCGGCAAAAGGAGCTAGCGATGAGACAAAATTTTAAAATTTGCGCGAGCGAACGGGGTCAAATTTCATCGCCTCGCTCAGCCAGAATTTCACCGCCGGGCGCAGATAGAATTTCATGCGAAACGGATAAAATTTACGCGAGTGAGCGAGGTAAAATTTTATCCAAAGCGCTAGCGGCGTTTTTACTCGCAGCAGCTTGCCATTTGGGCGCGACGGATCTTTTCGTCGCGGCTCAAACCCCGCTTCTAAACAAAGCGGGCGGCAAGGAGATCGCCAAGCTGCACGTAGGCGCGAAGCTGCAAGTGCTAAAGGACGGCAAGGACTACGTGCAGGTGCGATACGCGGGCTTCGTGCCCGAGGGAAGCAACGTAAGCTACGCGAGGCTTGGGATTTTGGAGCAGGATTTGCAAGCGCAAAACGCAAAGAGCCTAAAGACGCTAAAGACCGTGAAGGACGACTACGATAACGATGGGCGAACGTCACTATCGACGGCTACGTCGCAAAGCTTGCCGTGACGGACGACGCGGCTAAAATTTACGACGCGGGCGAAAATCTATTCAAGGAGCGCTGCGGCAGCTGTCACGCGCTGCACGGATACGACGAGTTTAACGTCAATGTCTGGCCCAGCGTGGTAGAGACGATGATACAAAACTCGGGGCTGCAGCCCGACGAATACGAGACGCTCGTGCGATTTTTGCAAAGCAAAGCGCCTGTGGAATGAAATTTAAAGCGCTTGCTATTTACGCAGCGGGTGGAATTTATCGCCTAAATCTCGCCCGCTAAGTAAACTTAGAATTTTAATACTCGAAGCGGAATTTAGTTTTTAAATTTAAAAAGTAAAGCTCTGCCCACGAAATTTCGGCTATGAAATTTTGCGCTAGCGCTCTTTTGTGCGAGTAAGTTCATTCGCCACGGTCTAAATTTCGCCTACGGAATTATGCACGGAGCTCTGCTTGATTTCGCGCGGTAAAACTCTACCGCTGTGAGATAAAATAACGGAATCTCTCCACAAGATCTACTGTAAAATTTCACGCGGTAGTTTTTTGCCGCAGATGGAATTTGACCTCGAAAATTTTAGATTTCTAAAGCGAAATTTCAAATAAAATTCGTGCCATAAATCCATCGTGTAAATTCTATACCGAAAACCAT
>NZ_CALKTS010000158.1 GCF_937997595.1 uncultured Campylobacter sp.
AGTTTTTTTCGCTAGAGCTTACGCTTAATCGCGGCGTTGCGTTTTCGATGTTTGCATTCTTGGGCGAAAATTTAAAATTTATCCAGATCGCGCTGATCTCGGCACTTGCGGCGTATGTATTTTGTCATAAAAAGCTCTTTTGCGAACACTGGGCGCCGTTTGCGCTGATGCTCGCGGGGGGCTGTTCAAATTTGCTCGATCGCTTTATTCGCGGCGGCGTCGTGGATTACGTCGCGTGGCACAAGTGGTTTGAGTTCGCGGTGTTTAACTTCGCCGACGTGATGATCGATCTGGCCGTCGTGATTTTTATCTTCCAAAGCTACAAGATCGCGAAAAAGGAGAAAAATGAAAAGAAATAATTATATCGCCTATGCGCTGTGGTTTGTAGGCGGCTGTTCGTCGCTTTTGGGAATGCCGATTGGGGGCGGACTGCATAGAATTTACTGCGGTAAATTTATCAGCGGCTTTTCGCAGATCGCGCTATTTTGGCTGGGAAGCTTTACGCTATGGTTTTTAGTGGGCTTTTTATTTTGGGCTATTTGGGGGATTTGGTGGCTTATCGATCTATTTTTTATAGGTATCTGGGTCGATGATATCAACGAATTTAGCACCGAAACGATGCGAGACGACTACGAACAGCGCCTAAAAAAGGTCGATGCACTCTACGAGCTGTATCAAAAAGGCGCGATTTCTAAAGAGGAATTTGAAGTTAGAAAAGAAATTTTAATGAGAGATTAAGGAGGCTAAAATGAGTTATTTTTGGTTTAAATTTGTCCATTTTGCGGGCTTTATTTCATGGATGGCGATGCTGTTTTATATGCCGCGCCTGTATGTTTATCACGCTGAAAATTTAGACAAGCCGGATTTCGTAAAGGTCGTTAAAAAGATGGAGCGGATGCTCTATCACGCGATCGGCTGGATAGCAATGGCGGTGACGGTTTTTAGCGGCGTGATGCTGATCGTTTTAAATCCGGGGCTTATGAAGTTGGGATACTTTCATCTTAAGCTGCTAGCCGGAGTTTTGCTGATCTGTTATCATTTGTGGCTGTATTATTATATGTATAAATTTGAAAAAAACGAGTGTCACAGGAGTGGAAAATACTTCCGTGCGATCAACGAAGGCCCTACGATCATAATGTTTATAATACTTTATGCAATGCTAATAATGCCGAATTTACCGAGCAACTAGCCCGTTTTGATAAAAATTTAATTAAAATTTGCATAAAATTAAGGCAAAATTTTTAAAGGAAGCATGTGCAACATATCATTAAGAAAATTTTATCAAGCGAAAGTAGCGCCGGCGTTATATTACTTCTATCCGCGGTTTTTGCGATCTTAGCTCAAAATGTGGACTTTTTATCTAAATATTACGAAGCGTTTTTGCATTTGAGTTTTACCATAGGCGTGGGTTCTGCGAAACTTGACGAATCGATGCATTTTTTGGTAAACGACGTGCTCATGGCGATATTCTTTTTTGCCATCGGACTTGAGCTCAAGCGCGAAAAGATCGAAGGGCAGCTGCGTCACTTCTCTCAAATTTTACTTCCTAGCTTCGCGGCTCTGGGCGGAGTAATGATGCCTGCGATCATATTTTCGATCATCAACTGGGGCGATGCCGTCGCGATGAAGGGCTGGGCAATCCCTACGGCGACCGATATCGCTTTTGCCGTGGGCGTTATGGCGCTTTTAGGCAAAAAAATCCCGGCTAGCCTTAAAATTTTCGTTTTGACACTTGCGATAATGGACGATCTGTGTGCAATTTTAATCATCGCTTTGTTTTATTCCT
>NZ_CALKTS010000159.1 GCF_937997595.1 uncultured Campylobacter sp.
TAGCCGCCGTCTTTGAGCCTGCCGATGCTGAGCGGACGCACGCCGTAGCGATCGCGCACGGCAAACATCTTCGAGCGGCTCAGGATCAGAAGCGAGTACGCGCCCACGCACTGATTCAGAGCTTCGACGATGCGGTCTTTTAGATGCTCCTGCTTACTGCGTGCGATGAGGTGCAGGATGTTTTCGGTGTCCATGCCGGACTGAAAGATCGCCCCCTCGCTTACGAGCTTACGGCGAATTTCGTCTTTATTGATCAAATTTCCGTTATGAACGATCGAGATCTCCCCCAAAGCGTAGTTGCCGGCTACCGGCTGCGCGTCTTTCAGGCTGTCTGCGCCCGCGGTGCCGTAGCGATTGTGGCCGATTGCGATGTTTCCCTTTAATATTTCAAAACTCGCGGGGCTAAAAACCTCCGTCACGAGCCCCGTGGCTTTGATCGTTTTGATATGATGATTAAAGCTCGAGCTGATGCCGCTTGCCTCCTGGCCGCGGTGCTGCATGGCAAAAAGCCCGTAATACGCGGTCTTAGCCGCACCTTCGGAATTTATGACTCCCACGATTGCGCACATTTTCTAACCTCTTAAATTTTATTTTTTAGAAATTTATCTATATTTTGTTTTATCATTGACGGCTCGCCATCCGGCATTTTGTCGGCGCCTCATCAAATAGATCGGCTGAAATTTTAAACGTCTCGGCGATATTCGCTCCGCCTGTGGCGTAGCTGCCGAATAGACCGACTTTGTAAATCCCAAAGCTTTCAAGCTCGGGCTTTAGCTCGCGCAAAAAATTTAAAATTTCATCTTTGGTTGGCATTTTTTCCTCTTAAATTTAGCGGCAAAGGTCTAGATTCCTAAGCAGTCGTCTATGCCGTAAAGCCCGCTATTTTGGGGCGCTAGCCAAACTGCGGCCTTTATCGCGCCCCTGGCAAAGGTCGCGCGCGAAGTTGCCGTATGATTTAGCTCGATAAATTCGCCATCTCCGTAAAATCCCACCGTGTGGCGCCCGACTATATCGCCTCCGCGCAGCGACATCACGGCGATCTCGTCCTTGCCGCGCTCGCCGATGAGTCCGTCGCGACCGCTTACGCGCACGTCTTTTAAGCTTAGCTCGCGTGCGCTTGCGGCGCTTTCCGCAAGGCTCATCGCCGTGCCGCTCGGGGCGTCTTTTTTGTGGCGGTGGTGCATCTCTAAAATTTCGCAGTCAAAGTCGCGCAGACTCCTGCTGGCAAGCGCTACGAGTTTATTTAACACCGCGACGCCCAGGCTCATATTCGTAGCGTGCAGTACGGGCATCTTCGCGCCGCATTCGCGCAGTAGCCGCTCGCCCTCTTCGCCCAGAGCCGTCGTGCCGATGCAAAGCGGCTTTGGGTGCGAAAGCGCAAATTTCATTAAGCTTATCGCGCCGTCTCGGATCGTGAAGTCTATCACGACGTCACAGCCGCTAAAAAGCTCGTCGTAGCTGCTCGTTACCGCGCAGTTTGGCGTATAATCAAGCGGAGCGATAGTGTAGATCACGCTTGCTCGCGCCTGATCGAAATTTTTCAGGCA
>NZ_CALKTS010000160.1 GCF_937997595.1 uncultured Campylobacter sp.
GGCGTATCGATGCAAACGGACAGATACGCAAAATAAACCTCGGCGCGATGCAAAGGCCTGCGGACATCTCAAGCGACGGCAAGGTTTTATTGATCCCAAAAACGCTGGAAAATAAAGTGGAGCTGATAAATTTGCCGTAACCGGCCGTCTTATTGCGGCTTCGCAGTTTGCTTAAATTTTACAAAATATATGCTGTATCGTGCTTTATAAGCCATCTTTTTGCGCTTCGCTGCTTGCGCGGCAGTATCGGTTACAGACCAGAGCTAATCGCGATATCGAAACTAGGTCAATGCCGAAGCCGGTCGCAGCGCCAAGGCTAATTGCGGCAGCGTAAGAGTTATATTACGAAACTAATCGTCCTTTTTCGCGCGCACTCAAGAGCCAAATACGATCAAAAGCCGCGCGTGCCGTCTTGCGACACGTAAATGCCGAGCTTGCCGTAAAATTTGCAAATTCATCCGCTCTCCTTTTAAATTTCATCGCCTTAAATTTTATCACTGCGGATATTTTTGCAGGCCGAGCGGTGCTAAATTTCAGCGCAAAATTTAACGCCTGCCGTGACTCAAAAGCCTTGAAGACTCATAACGCGCAAAATTTTAGAGTAAATTTTAACGATGAGAGGCACTTTTACATACCGCGTCGTATCTGCACGGCGGAATAACCTCTACCGCGCGCCGCGTATTTACAGGCCGTAAAGGCAAGCGGAGCCCATTTTTCCGCGCAGCGCGTATGTCTATTTAGGTCGCTCCTGGCGTCCGCGCGCGGAACCTACCCCTCTATGCGCCCCTCCCACACGGCGGGGGCGTCAAGCTCTACGTATGAGTTTAAAATTTCATACGGCTCGTAGCTAAATTTATACGCTAGGCTCGGGCACTGCTCAACCGCATAGCCCAAATAAATCCAGCGTAGCCCCAGATCTTGGGCGAACTCGATCTGTTTTAAAAGCGAAAATTTACCCAGACTTAGATGCGGCAGATACGGATCGTAGTAGCAATACACCGAGCTGATGCCGTCATGCACGATATCGATAAGATCGACGCAGATAAGCCGCCCGTCCTCGCCGTAGTAGGAAATTTCTTTGCCGAAGTCGCCGTGGCCTTGGACGTAAATTTCATCATATCGCTCAAAATCGATCTCTTGCACAGGCCAGCCCTTTTTTAGATGCATGTAGTCGTGATAGAGCGCGAAAAGCTCCAAACGCGCATCGTTTAAAAGCGGGCGAGATTGCCATACATAGGCGGTCGTGCGATTATTTTTATAGACGCGGCGGTGCGATCTGCTAAATTTAAAATTTGAAGCATCGACGCGCAGGCTTTTACACTCCGCGCAGGCCGCGCAAACGGGCTTTTGAAAATACCTGCCGAAGCGGCGGTAGCCGTGCTGCACTAAGTTTGAATTATACTCGAAGTCGCAGTCTTTTATGTAGAGATACTCGCTGCGTGCGGCTTTGCCGCCTAGATAGGGGCAGGCAAAATCCAGCGTACAAAATGGAATTTCAATCATTCAGCTTTTTGATATTCGCCGCGTCCACGTATTTTAAAAACTCGTCTTTGAGGCGCTTTTCGCGTGCGGCGATACTCTCTTTGGCTGCGTCGAATTCCTCCGCGTCGCCGTCTAGGACGCCCCCACTTTGCAGACTCGAATCGTCATCTTTAAAAATATCTTTAAACTCGTCGCGATTTGGATTAGGTTTTTTGGGCTTTTTGGGCGCGGAACTTGCCGCCTTGTCCTTAAGCATATCCTTTTTTATATCTTTTAGGCTATCTAAAAAATCCATGCTCTTTCCTAAATCCGCGCAGATTTGCGCATCGCAGCGATGATCGCAGCGATCGCTTCATTTTTATTCGGCTGCATATCGTCGATGGTGTTTTCTAAAATTTTGTCTAAATTTTTCTCTACGTAGCTTGTGTCGAAAAAACCGAGTCGGAATTCGCGCGATTTGCTGATGCTAAGCAAAAACGGAATGATCGTGCGCACTCCCTCGATACGAAACTCCTTCAGCGCGCGCTCTAGCTTATTAACGGCCAGGTCGTAGTCGGTGGTTTTGATGATGAGCTTGGCTAGAAGCGAGTCGTAAAACGGCGGAATTTTATAACCTTTGTAGATGTGGCTATCGACGCGCACGGAAGGACCAAGTGCTGGATAATAATCGCTAACGGTGCCGGGAACGGGGGTGAAATTTTTCCAGACGTTTTCGGAGGTAATACGCGCCTCGATCGCGTAGCCGTGCGGTTTGATGTCGCTTTGCTCAAGCTCTAAAATTTCGCCGTTTGCGATGCGGATCTGGCGCACGACTAGATCGACGCCCGTGACCTCCTCGGTGATACCGTGCTCGACCTGGATACGGGTATTCATCTCCATAAAATAGAAGTTGTTGTAATCATCAAGCAAAAATTCCACCGTGCCGACGTTGGTGTAATTCACCGCTTTTGCTGCGGCTACTGCAGTCGTACCCATCGTCTTACGTAGATGCTCGCTTATTGAGGGGCACGGCGCAATCTCGATAATCTTTTGGTGGCGGCGTTGGATCGAGCAATCGCGCTCGCAAAGGTGAATGATGTTACCGTAATTGTCGCCGATGATCTGAAACTCGATGTGGCGCGGCTTAACGACGAGTTTTTCCATAAAAATTTCATCGTTGTTAAAAAAGGTCTTCGCCTCCCTTGTGCACGAGTCGTAGGCGCTCTGCATATCTTTCTCTTCCCACACCTCGCGGATACCGCGTCCACCGCCGCCGCCGCTAGCCTTTAAAATCACAGGATAGCCGATCTCGCGCGCATATTTTTTAATCGTATCCATGCTCTCGTGATTTAGCTTTTCGGTACCCGGCACGATCGGAATGCCGTTTTTGCGCATCAGATAGCGAGCGATGTTTTTATTGCCCATTTTGCGGATAACGTCGGGTTTTGGACCGATGAAGATAATGCCCGCGTCCTCGACCTCTCTTGCAAAATCGTAATTCTCGCTCAAAAAGCCGTATCCAGGATGTATCGCATCGGCACCGCACTCTTTGGCGACTTCGACGATCTTTTTGGCGTCCAGATAGCCTTTTAGCGCATCGGTGCTGACCTCGTAGGCCTCGTCGGCGATTTTTACGTGTAAGCAATCGACGTCGGGTTTAGTGTAGATCGCGACGCTTCCGATATGCAGATCTCTGCAGGCTCTAATGATCCTAACCGCGATCTCGCCGCGATTAGCGATAAGAATTTTACGTATCATAAATAATTGCCTCTTTTAAAGAAATACCGAGGTAATAATAGTATAAAAAATTTTATAGCAAGTTGAAATTCATAAAAGGCGGTTGAAATTCCGGATAAAATTTAAAGAAGATTTATGGTGCCCGAGGTCGGAATCGAACCGACACGAGGTCGCCCTCGCCAGATTTTGAGTCTGGTGCGTCTACCAATTTCACCACTCGGGCATTTAAAAAGTTATGATTGTATAAATTTAAAAGAGAAAAGCCCCGAAGACGGGGCTTGGAGCAAGAAAATTATTTTTTCTTCTTGCCTTTTGCAGCTGCAACAGCCTCTTTTAGCTGTTTGCCGACTTTAAATTTTACTACTTTAGTAGCAGGAGATTTGTAAGTTCTGTTTGTGCCAGGAACTTTACCCTCGCGAGCTGCACGCTCTGCAATGCCGAAAGATCCGAAGCCGATGAAGCTTATGTCATCACCTTTTACCAAAAGCTCTTTGATAGCCTCAAGTGCAGAATCAACTACCTTAACAGTATCTTTTTTAGAAAGACCTGCCTTATCGGCAACTACTTGGATAAAATCAGCTTTTTTCATGCTAATCCTTTAAAATAAAGTGGTTTCGGCGGTATTCTACAATAGTTTCGCAAAAAATACAATAGTTTTTTAAGAAAAAAACGCAAAAATCGGCAAAATTTAGCCGAATTTAGCCCAAATTCGTCAATTTTTCAGATTTTGCTTCTTTAAATTTCAAAATTCCGCCATATTTTTGGGGCTGAATTTTGAAATTTCGCCCGGTTTCGAAAAATTTCAAGATTTTACCCCACCGAGCTTCATTTTTATAAAATTTCGCCCAAATTTGCCGCTTTAAAATATATAAACTATATTTTGTTATAATCCGTGCAAAATTTCAAAGGTTTTTTATGACTAAAATTTTAATGATAGAGGACGATTTAGAACTCGCCGAAATTTTAAGCGAATATCTGCAACAATACGATATTGACGTCACCGTCGCAGACGATCCGTTTTTGGGGCTTTCTAAGCTAAATTTAGAAAATTTCAACCTCGTGATTTTAGATCTCACGCTTCCAGGGATGGACGGGCTTGAGGTCTGCAAAGAGATCCGCAAAAATACCGATATACCGATCATAATATCAAGCGCCCGCCACGATCTGACCGATAAGATCAACGCTTTTGATTTCGGCGCGGACGATTATCTGCCAAAGCCCTATAATCCGCAAGAGCTTTTAGCGCGCATCAAACGCCACATCGAGCGCTACGACATAAACTCCATCCAGCGCGCCGCCAAGCCCAAAAAAGATCTCGAAGTGGATGATTTCCGCCACGTCATCAGCTTCAAAGGACAGCCTCTGTCGCTCACCATCGCCGAATACGACGTGCTTTCGTATCTCATCAAAAAGGAAGGCGGCGCAATCACCCGCGAGGAGCTCATCTACAACTGCAGCTCCATAAGCGAGGAATCATCGAGCAAAAGCATCGACGTCATCATCGGCCGCATCCGCCTAAAGCTTGGCGAAACGTCCAAGGCGCCCAGCTACATCCATGCCATCCGCGGCGTAGGCTATAAGCTGATACAATGAGCGAACTTGCGCCGGACGGGCGGCGCGATAAAATTTAGCTACTCGCGACTCTAAATTTATATAGATATCCGCGCGGCGAAACTGAAATCGCAAGCCGGTCCGCGCGATTTTGCCGTTTAAATTTAAGGCGCCTCAACTGAAGCGTTAAAATTTTACGATAAAATTTGTAGTTATAAATTTAGCGCGCGGTTAGATGCGCGCGAAATTTTATTGTCGAATTCGGCAAGCAATTCGGCTCTACGCGCAAGACGAGTTATAAAAAACAGAGCCCAGGGCAGCGGGAAGAGGCAAATTTTAAAATTTAAAGCGCCGTGGCTGTTAAATTTAAAAGCGCCCTGCTTTGCGGTGAAATTTTAAAATTTACGCGCCGCGCCTTTAAGATGCGCCGTAAATTTAAAGCCGAATGAGCCGCAAGCCGGTCCGCGCGCTAAAGCAAAGCAAGCCCGCGGTTTCAAAGCTTTGAAATTTTAAAAGTTTAAGGATCATATAAATTTAATGAAAGTAAGATCGTCGATTTTTTACACCATCACGTTCATCTTCACGCTCGCTGCCGTGGGCGTTTCGCTCGCTCTACTCTGGCTCATCGGCTACGATCAGCAAAACTACACTCGCGAGCTAAACTCCAAATACTCCATCGTCGCGCGCGCGAACCTATATCAGATGAGCAAGCTCATCAGCGATGTCGAATACGACCGTCAGGTCGCAAATTTCGAGTTTTCGACCATCCGCGATGAAGCCAAGCGCGATGAGATCATTAAAGGCGCTGAAATTTTAGACAGCATCTCCGCAGACATCGGCTCTGCGGACATCTTGCTTTTTAAACGCAAACACTACTTAAAAATCACTCACGCTGGAGAGACGCGGCTTTTAAACGACAAGGATTATCAGCCCTATCGCTACGATATTTTCAAAGCGATCTATGGCGTCATTTTGGTGATCATCCTGCTTGCGTATATTTTCATCATCCGCAAAATTCGCCCCCTTCGCAAGCTTAAGCGCCAGATCGATAAATTTGCTAAAGGCGATCTTCAAATCAAGGACGTAAGCGTAGGAAACGACGAAATTTCCGAGGTTTCGCACGCATTTTACGAGGCGGTCACGCAGATAAACAAGCTTAACGAATCGCGCCATCTGTTTTTGCGAAACATAATGCACGAGCTCAAAACTCCCATCACAAAGGGTCGCATCGCCGTCGAGATGATCGAGCACGGTAAAAATCAGGAGCGTCTCATCTCGGTCTTTGAGCGGCTGGAGAGCCTAATCAACGAATTTGCGGCAGTCGAGCGCGCGACTGCGGGCACGGCGCTAGTCGAACGAGGAATTTTTCCCATGGATGAAATTTTAAAAGAAGCGCTCGGCATCGCGATGATCGAGCCCGGCTGCGTCACGCTGCAAAATCCGCTAGGCCTAAGCTTAAACGTGGATCTGAAACTATTTGGCGTCGCGGTAAAAAATCTAATCGACAACGCCGTTAAATACGCCGCAGACGGTAAAATTTTAATCCGCCTAAATGCCGAAACGATGGACTTCATAACGCTAGGAGAGCCGCTACAGAAAGATTTTAGCTACTACAAAGAGGCCTTCGTCAAGGGCACGAACGCCAAGCAAAGCTTCGGCCTGGGGCTTTACATCGTCGATAACATCGCCAAGGCGCACGGGCTAAAATTCCTCTACCGCAGGCAGGACGAGCTAAACGTCTTTTATTTCGAGGGGATCGAAAAGATAGCTGCGTTATGAAATTTAAGCACATTTTTTATATTATTGCGCCAAAAATTCGAAACGAGAAGATGCGGAATTTCATATTTTTAGCGCTGTTTTTAAACGCGACCATATTTTTTCTACCTCGCGGCGCAGAAGCCGAGAGCTTCATCACCGACGAAGAATACGGCGCGATGCTGTATAAAAACCCCCGCGGCGTGGGCTGCGACAAGTGCCACGGCGAAAAGGGCGAGGGCTCGCTGATCGCGACGTATAAAGAATTTAACCGCACCGCAGGCGCCTACTACGAGCGCGCCCTAAACGCGCCGCCGATCAACAATCTCTCGCTTCAGGAGCTCGCCGACGGGATCAGCAGCTCGCGCGACGTGATGCCAAGCTACTTCCTGACGCAAAACGAGATCATCATCATCTACAAATATATAAAATCGATAAATCAACCCAAAAAGAAGGAGAAAAAATGAATAATCACGACGAATTTTTAGCAGCGCAAAAACTTATCCCAGGCGGCGTCGATTCGCCGGTGCGAGCATTCGGCAACGTTGGCGGCGAGCCTTTTATGGTAGATCGCGGCGAGGGCTCGTACATCTACGACGTCGAGGGCAAAAAATATCTCGACTTCGTGCAGAGCTGGGGCCCGCTCATCTTCGGTCACGCAGATGCAGACATCGAGCGCGCCGTCGTGCAAACCGCCAAAAAAGGGCTAAGCTTCGGCGCATCCAGCCCGCTTGAGACGCAGCTTGCCTCGCTGGTGCTAAAAAATTTCGATTTCCTAGACAAGATCCGCTTTACCAGCAGCGGCACGGAAGCCACGATGAGCGCGATCCGTCTTGCGCGCGCCTTTAGCGGACGGGATAAAATTTTAAAATTTGAGGGCTGCTACCACGGCCACAGTGACAGCCTGCTCGTCAAAGCAGGCAGCGGCGCAAGCACCTTCGGTAACGCAAGCAGCGCGGGCGTGCCGCAGGATATCGCAAAAAATACCTACCTAGCCAGATACAACGACATACAAAGCGTAAAGGACGTCCTGGCGCAAAACGACATCGGCACGATCATCATCGAGCCTATCGCGGGAAATATGGGCCTAGTACCCGCTGATCCTAAATTTTTAACCGAGCTTCGCGCGCTGTGCGACGAGAAAAAGATCGTGCTAATAATCGACGAGGTAATGAGCGGCTTTCGTGCTAGCGAGCTAGGCAGCTACGGTATCTACGGCGTCCGCGGCGATCTGGTGACCTTCGGCAAGGTCATCGGCGGCGGCATGAGCGTGGCGGCGTTTGCGGGCAAGCGCGAAATCATGGATATGATAAGCCCGCTAGGAGCGGTATATCAAGCGGGCACGCTAAGCGGAAACCCCGTCGCAATGACCGCAGGTATCGCCAGCCTAAGTAAAATTTACGCTAGCGGCGGACTTTACGAAAGGCTCGGTGAGCTAGCACGCAGGCTCGCAGACGGGCTTTGCGCCATAGCAAAGCGCCGCGGCATCGCGCTGCAAACCGCTTGCGTAGGCTCGATGTTCGGCTACTTTTTCGCAGACGAAGAGGTGCGCGACTATGACGGCGCTTTGCGAGCAGACACCGCGCGCTTTGCGAAATTTCACGGCAAGATGATTAAGCGCGGCGTATTTTTGGCGCCTAGTCAGTTTGAGACGGGCTTTATCTGCGCCAGCATGGACGAAGCGCAGATCGACTTTGCGCTAAACGCCGCGGACGAAGCGATGGCGGCGCTTTAAAATTTTACGGATTTTAGATGAGAGTAACGAAAAATTTAAACAAAATCGTAAAGGGCGCCTGCGACATCAGTCTAGGCATCTCAATCGTCGTAGCAATCGGCATCGGAGTAGCGATCGGACTTGGGCTGCGGCATCTCACGGGCTCGCTGCTTCTGCTCTGGTTCGGCATCGCTATCGGCATCGCGGCGGCGTTTTTGAACGTTTACCGCGCGTGCAAGGCGCTAAATTCGAGCTTAAAAGAGCTTGAAAACGATCCGAAATACAAGGCGGATCCGAAAAATTTCGACGACGACGATGAATGGGATGAGCGGGATTGAATAGGCGGTTTTTGCTCATATATTGCGCGCTAAACGCGGCGTTTGTCCTGCTTGGGCTAGCGCTTTGCGGCGCCGGATTTTTCGGCGCGGGCTCTTTCGGCGTGCGGGCGCTAGCGTGGCTTCTTAGCTTGGAGGCTGGATTTTTGGGCGCATTCGGCGCGGTATATTTTTCGTTTCGCGCTTACCGCAACAAGATAGAAGATGAGCTAAGAGCCGGCAAATACGATGAAATTTTGCAGCAAAGCTCTAAAAATTCCGCAGGTTTCATAAGCGGCGAAACTTCCGCAAACGATACGAATTCCGCAAGCTTTGGCGGCGAAAACCAAGGCGGTGCGAGCGGCGACGATAAAATTTCATACGGCAAAACTTGCGGCGGCGAAATTTTAAAGAGCGAAAGCTTTAGCGGCGCAAATTCAGGCGTCGAAATTTCAAACGCGCAAAATTCCGAAGACGCCGTAAATTTCACTAGCGGCGCGACGAGCACCAAAAACGGCGATAGCTGCGCCCTGCACAACGAAACCGCCGCCGAGCGTACCGCAAACTCCGCCGATATAAATTTTACTCGCAGTTCAAATTTAGACGCCGAGCGCAGCAGAACCGCCGCTGGCGAATGCGACATAAATTCTACGAAGAGCGACGACAAAACCTCCGCTTGCGACGCGACCGCTTTGGAACACGTCGCCGATAAATTTAAAATGAATGGCGGTGAGACTTGCGGCGACTTGCAGAGCGATATAAGGGACGAAGCTAGCGATAGTTCGCAAGGCGACATAGGCGCGCGTTGCGACGACTTGAAAAATGCAGCGAGCAGCGATCTGGGCGGCAGCTTAGATAGCAGCGAGCGGAGCGACGGCGTAGATCACAGCAATCATAGCGACGGCGTAGATCGCAGCAATCATAGCGATGGCACAGATAGCGGCAATCGTGGCGGCGATGTAGATAGCGGCCAGCTGGACGACGGTATGAGCGATTTTGGGGGCGGGATTGGCACCGCTCGCGACGAATCAAAGGATGATTTAGAAGGCGCGGACGATTTTGAGGGCGAGCTTGAGCGGAGCGAGGTGCGGAGCAATTTTGCGGGGGCGTTTTTCTCTCCGTTTAAAATTCTGTCCTACGCGGCGCTCGTGGCGACGATCTACCTGCTTGCCAAGCTGTCCTTGCTAAACCCGCTAGCGATTATCTTGGGCGTTACGATCATTCCTCTGGGCACGATGATCGCTGCCTTGGGCGGCAAAGACGCTCGCTGAAGCTCAAACGGCGCGAGCAGGACGCTTTAAATTTTAAAATTTAGCTTGGGCGAGATTGAGCGCAGTCAGACGCAGGATAAAATCGCGTACGATGCCCGCCACCGCGAGCTGCGCTACAGATACCGCGCGTTTCGGTACGTACCCGGGCGAGCTAAATTTATAAAATTTGCGCCGCACATCTTTGGATTTCTGCGTAAATTTAAACTGCTCATTGCAAGCCGTAGAAATTTTACTGGCATCTCTCGCGTAATTCTAAAACTAAATTTAACCGCCGCAGATTGCAAATACGGCGCGAAATCCTTATCTATATTTAATTAAATTTTAGCTACCATTACGCAAAATTTGAGGAAAAATTATGAATTACGATACCTTGAAAAAAATCTTTTTTCGATTTGATCCAGAAACCGCTCACAAGATCGCAGAATTCGGACTTCGCGCGCTCTATGCGACTCCGGGCGGGCTTGAGGCTTTGGCAAAATTCGGCGTTTATAAAGATGAAATTTTAACTCAAAATATATGGAATCTCAGCTTCGATAACCCCGTAGGTATCGCGGGCGGCTTCGACAAAAACGCCACGATGATCGCGCCGCTGGCGGCTCTTGGCTTCGGGCACATCGATTTTGGCACCTTTACGCCGCGTCCTCAAAGCGGCAACGAAAAGCCGCGACTTTTTCGCCTCGTTAGCGAGCAGAGCATCCAAAACGCAATGGGTTTTAACAACGAAGGCGCCGATATTATCGAGCATCGCGTGCGAAAAATTTATCCTTTTGTAATCCCGATCGCCGCAAATATCGGCAAAAATAAGGCTACCCCGAACGAGGATGCGATAAGCGATTACGAGGCCTTGGGTCGTAAATTTAACGGGCTGTGCGATTTTTTCATCATCAACGTAAGCTCGCCGAACACCCCGAATCTGCGCGCTTTGCAAGAAAACAGCTTCATAAGCGAGCTGATTGGAGCGATGAAAAAGATCACGAATAGGCCGCTCGTCTTAAAACTAGCGCCCGATATGAGCGCAGATCAGGCGATCGCGCTGTGTGAGTGCGCGGTGCAAAGCGGTGCAAGCGGCATCATCATAAACAACACGAGCGTTGATTATTCGCTAAGCCCCAACGCTAGGGACTTCGGCGGCCTAAGCGGCAGGCTAATCACCGAAAAATCGCGAAAGCTTTTCGCACAGGTCGCTCGCGAGCTCTTCGGCCGCACGATCCTAATCAGCTGCGGCGGCATAGACAGCGCGCAGGAGGCCTACGAGCGCATCAAATCGGGCGCGAGCCTGGTTCAAATTTTTACCGCCTTTATCTTCAAAGGTCCGTTCGTCGCAAAATCGATCAACGAGGGGCTGGCGGAGCTTTTGCGCGCAGACGGCTTCACTAACATAAGCGAGGCGGTCGGAGCAAATTTAAAAGATCGAGCGGGCGAAGGATACGGCGTAAGAGGCGATCAGACCGAAAATCTCAGTAACGGCGCGGATTTGCGCGCTTGCAAAGACAAAGAGGCGGATACCAAAACGGATGAAATTTCGAGTGCGACCAAAGACGAGGAAACGAGCGAAATTTCAAACGCGCCCGAAAGTAAGGATGCGGACGAAATTTCTAACGACGGTGAAAGCAAAATATCGAGCGCCCAAGTCAATGAAATTCTCGCCGCTAAAACAGATGAAATTTTGAGCGTTCAAGTAGATGAAATTCCTAGCGCTCAAACAAGCTCAAGCTCCGAAGCGGACGAAAATTCCAACGCTTCGGCAAATTTAAACATCTTAGCAAGCGCGGATACCGCGACGGATCAAAGATCAATCGAGCAAAGCCGTACGGAGAGTGAAAATTCCGAGGTTAAAAATACAAAACGAAACAGCGCAAAAAGCGAGAATTTAGAGACTAAAAGCGCAAAGCAAAGCAGCGCGGATCATAAGCAGGATAAAATTTCAAAAAGAGCTTCCAAAAGCGGTGCGGATCAAAAACAAAGTCAAATTTCAAAAAGCGGCGTAACCTCCAGACGCGGTAAAATTTCAAAAGAAGCTACGCAAAAAGACGCCGCGCAGAAGGATACTGCGAAGGATAATGACGCTTCGCAGAAAGATGGCACGCAGGATAACAACGCCTCGCAGCAAAAGGACGCCGAAGCAAAAAATCTCTCGCAAAGCGGCGCAAAGAGCGAGAATTTAGAGGTCAAAAACGCAAAACAAAGCGGCACGGCGAGCAAAACTGTCAAAACTAAAACCACGTCGAAAAATAAAACCGCAACTAAAGCCGCGTCAAAAAACGACATAGAAAGTAAAAATTCTCAAACTAAAGCCGCGCCTAAAGCCGCGCCGAAAAATAGCGCAGAAAGCAAAAGTTCTAAGGTCAAAAACGTAAAGCAAAGCCGCGCCAAAACTAAAAATGCCGAGGCTAAAGAGACCAGAGAGATTAAAGAGGCCAAAGAGGTCAAAGAAGCGGGCGGCACCCAAGACGCAGAGCAAAACTCAAGCAAAAAACGAAAGGCGAAAAAAGATTAATGTTTCCGAAATTTAAGAAAATCACGCTGCAAAACGGGCTTCAAATTTATCACATCCCGATGAATAAAGGCAGCGGCGTCATCAGCGTGGATGTGTTTTACAACGTCGGCTCGCGCGACGAGACGATGGGCAAAAGCGGCATCGCGCACATGCTGGAGCATCTAAATTTTAAATCCACGAAAAATCGCAAGGCGGGCGAGTTCGACGCGATCGTAAAGGGATTTGGCGGCGTAAACAACGCAAGCACAGGCTTTGATTACACGCACTACTTCATCAAGTGCGCGAGCTCAAATTTAGAGGTCTGCTTGGATCTTTACGCCGACATCATGCAAAACTTAAGCCTCAAAGACAAAGAATTTCAGCCCGAGCGTAAGGTCGTGCTTGAAGAGCGGCTGTGGCGCACCGATAACGATCCGTTCGGATACCTATTTTTCAGGCTCTACAACGCTGCGTTTTTGTACCACCCGTACCACTGGACGCCGATCGGCTTTCGCAAGGACATCGAAAACTGGAGTATCAAAGATATCAGAGAATTTCACGCTAAATTTTATCAGCCGCAAAACGCCGTGCTGCTGATCACCGGCGACATCGGCGAAAAGGCGGCGTTTGATGCGGCTAAAAAATACTTCGCGCCCGTAAAAAACAAAAGCGAAATTCCGCGCCTTCACTGCACGGAGCCCGCGCAAGACGGCGAGAAGCTTAGCATTATTTACAAAAACAGCGAGGCGCAGATCGTGGCAGTCGCCTTTAAAATTCCGCCGTTTAACCATCCTGACGCCGCGGCGATCAAAGCGATGGATATATATCTTAGCGGCGGCAAGAGCTCGCTTTTGCAGCGCGTACTGGTCGATGAGAAAAAGCTTGCCAATCAGATCAACATCTACGATATGAGCGCCAAGGACGAGAATTTATTTATAGTCTTTGCCGTTTGTAACCAAGGCGTAAGCGGCGAGACGCTGAGGAGTGAAATTTTAGCGCTGATCGAAAAAGCCAAAAAAGCTAAAATAAGCGACGACGATATGCTAAAGATCAAAAACACTCTAAGTAGCGATCTGATCTACTCTCTCGACAGCGCTAGCAAGGTAGCGCAGATGTACGGCAGCTACATCGTCCGCGGCGATCTGGACGCGCTATTTAGGCTGGAGCGCGAGATCAAAAGTCTAGATAAAAACGCGGTTAAAAAAGCGATGAAAACCTATCTAAGCCTTAAAAGCTCCACGAGCATTATCTTACGAAAGGAAAACGATGAATAAAAATGTCATAATCGGCTCTATGACGGCGCTGATCACGCCTTTTAAAGAGGGCAAACTAGACGAGCAGACCTACGCCAAGCTCATCAAAAGACAGATCGCAAACGGCATAAGCGCGGTCGTGCCCGTAGGCACCACGGGCGAGAGCGCGACGCTGACGCACGACGAACATCGCGTCTGTATCGAGATCGCGGTAGATGCGTGCAAGGGCACGGACGTTAAGGTGCTAGCGGGCGCGGGCAGCAACGCAACTCACGAAGCGATCGGGCTCGCGCAGTTTGCGCAGGCTCACGGCGCGGATGGAATTTTATCCGTAGCGCCCTACTACAACAAACCCACCCAAAAGGGACTCTATCTGCACTACAAGGCGATCGCTAGCTCGGTAGATCTGCCGGTACTGCTATACAACGTGCCAGGGCGCACCGGCTGCGACATAGCCGCAGATACGATCATCAAGCTTTTTAACGACTGCGAGAACATCTACGGCGTCAAAGAAGCCAGCGGCAGCATCGATAAATGCGTCGATCTACTCGCGCACGAGCCGCGCCTTAGCGTGCTTAGCGGCGAGGATGCGATCAACTATCCGATCCTAAGTAACGGCGGCAAGGGAGTGATCTCCGTTACGGCAAATTTACTGCCTGATTACACGGCGAGACTAACGAAATTTGCGCTGCAAAATGAGTTTTTAAAAGCTAAGCAGATCAACGACGATCTCTACGCGATCAATAAAATTTTATTCTGCGAGAGCAATCCGATCCCGATCAAAGCGGCAATGTATATCGCGGGCCTAACGCCGAGCTTAGAGTACCGCTTGCCGCTTTGCGAGCCGAGCGCGGAAAACCTCAAAAAAATAGAAAACGTAATGAAACAATACACTATCAAAGGATTTTAATTGACGAACGAATTTAAAGGAAAAACGCTAGTTATCAGCGGCGGCACGAGAGGCATAGGCAGGGCGATAGTTTTGGAATTCGCAGCTGCAGGGGCAAATATCGCTTTTACGTATAATTCCAACGAGGAGCTAGCGACTTCGCAAGCAGCCGATCTTGAGAAGACCTACGGCATCAAGGCACGCGCTTATGCGCTCAATATCTTGGAGCCAGAGACCTACAAGGAGCTCTTTGCCAAGATCGACGAGGATTTTGCGCGAGTGGATTTTTTCATCTCAAACGCCATCATCTCGGGTCGTGCGGTCGCGGGCGGATACACTAAATTTATGAGGCTAAAGCCGCGCGGCATCAACAATATCTTTACCGCGACGGTAAATGCCTTCGTCGTGGGCGCTCAAGAAGCCGCAAAACGTATGGAAGCGGTAGGCGGCGGCTCAATCATATCGCTTAGCTCTACGGGAAATTTAGTCTATATCGAAAACTACGCGGGTCACGGCACGGCGAAAGCCGCCGTCGAAGCGATGGCGCGCTACGCTGCGACCGAGCTTGGAGAGAAAAATATCCGCGTAAACGTAGTAAGCGGCGGCCCGATCGAGACGGATGCGTTACGAGCCTTTACGAACTACGAAGAGGTACGCGATAAAACCGCCGAGCTTAGCCCGCTAGGACGCATGGGGCAGCCGGAGGATCTGGCGGGAGCATGTTTATTTCTATGCTCGAGCAAGGCTAGCTGGGTGACGGGGCACACCTTCATCGTCGACGGCGGAACGACCTTTAAATAATGCTAAATTTACCCAATATTTTAGCGAGCTTTCGCGTTGCGCTGGCGCCGCTGTTTTTCTGGCTGATCTTACTAGCCGGTCATGCGAACGGCGGCATGGTGGGCTCGGTGCATGTAAGCTGGGTCGATTATTTCGCCGCACTAGTCTTCGTCATCGCCTCCGTCACGGACTTTTTTGACGGATACATCGCGCGCTCTTGGAATCAAAAGACCAAACTTGGTGCCATCATCGATCCGCTCGCCGATAAGATGCTGACGCTTGCGGGCTTTTTGGGGCTTATGTTTATCGGGCGCGCCAGTGCTTGGGCGATCTACTTAATCCTAATCCGCGAGTTTTTTATCACGGGCCTTCGCGTGGCGATGGCGGGCGACGGCGTAGAGGTCGCCGCGTCGATGGCGGGCAAGGTAAAGACGGTCTTTCAGATGATCGCTATCGGCTGGCTAACGATGCAATGGCCCTATGCAAACGCCCTACTCTGGATCGCAGTTGTACTGACGCTATATTCGGGCTTTGAATACGTCACGGCGTATGCTAAGGCTACGAAAAAAGGCTAAATTTTAGGCTAGATATGGCTTTCGCAGTTGAAGAAAAAATCGGCGAAGAAAATGCAAGAAAGTATAAGCTCAATAAGGTAGAAAAAGATATTAGAAACAAAATTTCTAAAAAGCGATTGCCTTTTAGATGTTATCCTGAAATTTCTATAGAATTAAGCTGGCGCATAGATAGAGAGCTTGGCGCATGGCTCATAAACTACGGGAGCTTTAGCGGCTTTTGGGATCATTGTAATTTAGATTTTAACGCATATAGATTTTGTATTATCAAGGCAAAATGTTTGATACAGTCATTACTTACGGCGCTTGGTTCGGCGATTTTAGGATGATAAATGGACAGAAGCGACGTATCCATAAACTCTATGCGCTAGAACCGAGAAGTAACGGCAAGCTCAGCAAAAGCGATATTTTTAAAATTTTACAAGACGCCCTTAACGCCGAAAACGAAAATGTTTTGCTAATAGACGCCTTAAACTACAACATTGATTATGTAGGTGGATTTTTGATTGATGGATACCGCTTTGAGGATAACCTGGAGCAAATCATAAATCCATTTAGAAATCAACACGGCCTAGCTAGCTTAAGCCGAGATGAGATAGATGGTCTGTGGTGTATCTCAAAGGAGCTAGACGAGATTTTTCTTATAAAAGTGGGCTCGGCTGGCAGCAATGATCTTTTTACGCTTACCCATTACAATCACGGTTATTACGAATACCACGCAAATATAGTACTAAAGCAAATTTCCAACAAAACCGTAGATGGAATAAATGAAATCAGATATAAGATAAAGAAAATAGAAATTTTAGGCGATCGCAGCGCCGCGCCGACGCAAGGCAAAATAAAACGACTAATACGCAAAATGTTTAGATCCACTTGCGAAAGCGGATTAAAGGGCTTTAGTCCAAATTTAATAGATGAAAAATTTAAACTAAGCTTGATCTCACATTCATTTGAAGAATCAGAATTTTTTATCAAACTAAAACAATGGATTGTGAAGCTACAAAACCTCATCGTAAAACGTTAGAACACGCGCTTAAGTGGGTTTTAGCGATAGAATTTTAGCATAAAATTCCACTTATAACGGCGACACGGAATTTTAAAATTTCACGTTCAAATTTTACCGATAAAATTCTATAGATGCTTGATCTATGCACGCACGGCGGCGTGCTAAGCCTATAAAATTTGAAAGATAAAATCCGCTGCGTAAAATTTCACGGCGCAGAATTCCGTCTAATCGCCGCACAAAATTTCACGGCGGCGCGGCAGTATTTTAAAACATGACGGCATTTCAAATTACAGCGACATTTCAAAACGTGAGGCATCCTAAAGCATTACGACATTTCAAAGCGCAAAGCCCCGTGCGGCGAAATTTTATAATCCGCTCCGTAAAATCTCGCGGTAAAATTTCGCTTTTAAATTTTAAATTCCTCACGCCCTCTATCCGCCCGCGCGCCCTTAATTTAGCCAAATTTATAGCCTGAAACGGCGGCGGGCTAAGCTCAAAGCTAACCAAGTTTAAAAAAGCGAGCCAAGGCTTTAAACGGCAATCTAAGCTTAAAATTTGCAAAATAATAGTAAGCTTAGCCCATTTTTTACAAAGGTCTGAAATTTGAAAAGCATAATTTTAACGCTAGCGATCCTGGCGGTCGGATTTTATTTTTACTCGATAAATTTTATGGTCACGGTGCTGGCGATCAGCTTCCTCATCTTTTTCCACGAGCTGGGGCATTTTTTGGCGGCGCGGGCGCTGGGCGTGGGGGTGAACGTCTTTAGCGTGGGCTTTGGAGAGAAGGTCTTTACCAAGCGTATCGGCGCTACGCAGTACGCCATCAGCGCGATCCCTCTGGGGGGCTACGTGAGTCTTAAGGGGCAGGAGGATTTGGATCCCGCCGCGGCAAGTACGGACCCCGACAGCTACAACTCCAAAGGCCCAATAGCGCGCATAATCATACTTTTTGCGGGGCCGTTTTTTAACCTGCTGCTTGCGTTTTTGATCTACATCGCGCTGGGCTACATCGGCGTCGAAAAGCTAGCGCCGAAGGTCGGCAAAATTTCGCCGGGCTCTGCCGCGGCAAGCGCAGGTCTTATGCTAAACGATGAAATTTTATCGATCGACGGCAAGCAGATCCGCGAGTGGGACGACATCTCAAAGCAGGTGACCGCAGCGCCTCTAAGCTTGGAAATTTTACGTGGCGGCGAGCGGCTGAGCCTGCAGCTCACGCCGAAGCTCGGCGAGAAAAAAACCATCTGGCGCGAGAGCATCAGAGTGCCGCTCATCGGCATTTCGCCCGATTACAACGCGACCGTGACGCTATATCACAAAGGTGCTCGCTCGCTTAGCTTCGCGTGGGATCAGACGGTGGAGGCATCAAAGCTCATCTTGATAGGGCTCGAAAAGCTCGCCAGCGGCGTCGTTTCGCCCAAGGAGATGGGCGGCATCGTCGCCATTACGGACATCACCTCAAAGGCGGTCGATTACGGCGCGGCGGTCCTGCTCGCGCTCGTGGCGCTAATATCGGTAAATTTAGGGCTCATCAACCTCTTTCCGATCCCCGCGCTCGACGGCGGGCACATCGCGTTTAATCTATTTGAGCTCATCTTCCGCCGCCCCGTGCCAAAGCGGGTATTCGTGGGCGCTAGCTACGTAGGAATGGGGATTTTAGCGCTTTTGATGATATTTACGGTGCTAAATGATTTCGCTAGAATTTTGGGATTTTACAAATGAGACTGGATGAAATTTTAAAGCGCGTTGAGGCTGCAAAAGCAGGCGCAGGCGACGTGCAGCTAGTCGCGGTGAGCAAAAACGTAGGCACGGATGAGGTGCGCGAGCTGTATTCGCAAGGACAGATCGCATTCGGCGAAAACAGGGTGCAGGAGCTGAAGCGCAAAAGCGAGGCGTTGCGCGAGCTGCCGCTAAATTGGCACTTCATCGGCACGCTACAAAGCAACAAAATCAATCAGCTCATCGCTCTGCGCCCGACGCTGTGGCAGAGCTGCAACAGTTGCGAGCTCGCGCTTGCCGTAAATAAGCGGCTAACTTATCCGCTAGATACGCTGCTGGAGATCAACGCCGCGGGCGAGAGCTCCAAAACGGGGCTCGATAAAAACCGCGCGGTGGAGGAGTTTTTACGCATCAAGCAGGAGTGCAAAAATCTAAATTTAATCGGCGTGATGAGCATCGGCGCGCATGTGAGTGAGCCCGCGCAGATCGCGCGAAGCTTCGAGGCGAGCCGCGAGATTTTCGATGCGCTCGTGCCGCACGGCGCGCGGATCTGCTCGATGGGGATGAGCGATGATTTTGAGCTCGCGATCAAATGCGGCTCAAACATGATCCGCCTGGGTAGAATTTTATACGCCTAGGCCCCGAGGGGGCAGGCCTTAGCGCGCGAGCAAATTTTATAGGTGATTTATACGGCGCGCTTGATTTGCCGTACGAGCTAAATTCGGCGCTTGCCTCAACTACGAAATTTGGCGCGATAAAGCTAGCGTGATGTTAAATTCCAATCTTCGATGAAATTTTGCGGCATAAATTTTATGCAGCGCGATAATCGGTCGCACACGGCTCCATGCTACCCTCGATCTGCAGGTTCGGCACCCTGCGATGATCGTGCGGCAGCCCTACACAATAATTCTATTGATACGCCCGGTGTATGACGATACTCGGTCGCGCGTAAGCCTCATCGGCAAGCTCGGCCGCTCGTCGCGATATAGAATTCTGATGCGCAAGGGCGCGGCGCGATATTAAATTTGCGCGTCTTGGCAAAATTTTAATAAGGCACGGCGACGGGAAATTTTAAAGCGACGCGCCGATAGAGGGCACGCGGAAATTTTAAGCGGCGGCGTAGAATTTTTTATGCAATAGCTCGCTAATGGACGGCGCGGCGCAAGAGGCTTAAAATAGCGGTGCGCTAGTGTGTGACGAGACGGGCGCGGCGGCGGAAATTTGTGTAGCAGATGCGGTGCCGCGGCGGGAAATTTTAAAGCGACACGACTTAGGCCGATAAATCTTGGGCGATGAAATTTAGCGCAGCGTCTAGATCATAAAATTTTGGTGCGTTTCGGCGGTATAAAATTTAAAACGCCTTAGCGGCATAAAATTTTAAACTGTATGACGGCGCCGAATTTTAAAGCGACGTAGTGCAAGCCCGATCGATAAAATTTACCACAGCGCCGAGGCGGTGAAATTTAACACGCTTCGCCGCTGCAAATTCAAAGCAATGATGAATGAGACGCAGTTGCGGCGCCGATGACAGATGAAGCAAATCCTGTCAAGCAGTGTAAAATTTAACCCGCTTTGGCGCTTAAAAATTTCAAAGCGGCAGCGCGGACAATGTCTCGGTCTAAGCGGCTCTATATTTACTAAAACGACGCTAAGCGGTGTGCGGGAGCAGCCCTGCTCTTTAAAAATTTTAATCCTCGTAAATTTACTCGCCCGTTTAAATACCGAATATAGAAGCGCGATATTTTGAGCGACGACATCCGCGTCCACTGCTTTATATCTTGAATTTTTATATCTGCTTTGCAGGCTCGCGCTTTATTTAAGCCGCGAATTCAAAAATACCCAATAGTTTTAAATTTACCCGCTGCTACCCGCTTTAAATTTTAAAATTTCGCCTATTTTTTATCGCGCCGAAAAGTATCGCGCAGGTAAAACTCTCTGCGCTCCAGCGCCTAAAAGCGCAGTCGTAGCAGCTGATTTCGCCGCCGCACGCCATCTCCTCCTCATCGTTATCTAGCTTAAATTTGGCACAGTTTTCGGCGGTTTCGCGCGCTTTTTCGTAGCTGGATTTGCCGAATCTAAACTCGCCTTTTTCGTTAAAATTTGAGCGCATCAAAACCTCCGAAGCTCCTTTACGTTTAAGTTTCTAAAGCCGCCGCCAGCTTCTTTTTTGATGAGCAAAGTTGCCTTAAAATCCAAAAATACCGGCTTTAGCGCGCCGATTAAATTTACGCGCTCATCAGGCGAAAGAGGTTTAAAATTTTCATCTGCGACCGCCTCGATAAAATTTAATCCCAAAAGCTCTGCCACGCTCAAATTTGACTCTTTTAGCTCAAATTTGCCTCTGATCTTGCCGTCGTTTCCGCTAAGCCTCAGCCCGATACCCGCAAGCGCGCCGATGACGCCGCGAGCGCCGCTTTTTATCTCTTTTAAAAATACGTTTTGCTCTCGCGCCGTATCAAACGCCCGCTCCGTGCTTAAAAATATCTCCTTTGCGCTTCTGCCGAAGCTTATCAGTTCTTGCACATTTTCGATATCTTTTTCAAAGACCGCCGCGATACCGGGCTCCGCACTCGGCGCGCTTTTGCGCTCTAGTAGCTCAAGAGCAAAATCCAGCACGCGCTGCTTTTGCGACTCGGTAAGCCGGGCTTCAAAACACATGCAGCTGTTGTGCGAGGTGTAGTTGATGCGAGGATCGAGCAAAAGCTGATGGCGCGTGACGAATGAAACAGGCGCAAACAAGCCCGCAAAGGCGGCGATCTCCTCGGTAAGCAGACCCGTAAAAATCTCTCCGCCAAGCTCGTCCGTATCGTCGATGCAAAGTAGAAATTTATATTTCATTTTAAAAGCCTTAACATTTAAGTCGATTTTAAATATTTATAAAATAAAATTATATTCAAATATTTTAATAAATTTATTCTATAAAATGGTATTTTATACAATATATAATAAAAATTTTATTTTAAGGAGTTAGGATGAAAAAGATTGGCTTAATCGCCTGCTGTGCCGCGATGGCGCTTCACGGCGAGGTGTTTACGCTCGGACAAATCGAGGTCGTAGAAAATATAGGCGGCGTGCAAAAAAGCGACACGAACGTCGTAACCGTCGATGAGCAACAGATGCAAAAAGACGAGATAAAGCGCCTTTCGCAGGTAGCTTACAGCACGCCCGGCATTTATGTGGATAAAAAAGGCCCACGCGCCGAGCAAAATTTCTACGTTCGCGGTTTTGATTCGCGCAGA
>NZ_CALKTS010000161.1 GCF_937997595.1 uncultured Campylobacter sp.
TCGTTGAAATTTAAAATTCCATCTTTTACGCGGTAGCTACCTTCCGTGCTCATATCCGTAACTACGACGAAGCGCTGCTTATCTACAGTTACGACGAGCTCTTTTGTGCTGCCTGCAAAATCTATGTCATTCAAAAAGAGCTTAGTTATATTATCGTCTAGATCTTGGATGCCATTTTTAAAGTTTGCCTCATAGATAAGATCCTTCACATCAAGACCCGAATCCTTGCCGTCGTCTATAAAAATTTCACCGATTTTAAAGCCCAAGGCTTTTATCGTTTTGCCGCTCATATCGCTCGTGCCGTTTAGGCTAAGGCCTGCAAGACGTCCTATTTCGCCATCTTCGAGCACATTTATATCGGCTAGCTTTGCGCTAAATTTAACCTCTGTAGGTCCGTAGTTTAGATGCGTGCTAAGCGGCGCGTCAGTCTTAAACAGCTTCTTGCAAGGCTCTGCGTAATATGGCGTCTTAATCGTTAAAATTCCGTCGCTCTCAAATCCATCCGCAGCGTTTTTTACGCTATGCTTGATAGTGTAGTCATAGCGAAAAGCAAAATCTTCCGGGAAAATTTTAGCAGGATCCGGCTCGTCCGTATCGTTGCTATCTTGCGCGCCTGCTTTTTCCTTTAGCTTGCTAAAGCCTTCAGCAAGGCTTTTTTGTAGTTTCTCTTTTTTTACTACGCCTTCGATAAAGCCGCTTGAGTTGCTATCTCCCGGATAAAATTTAGCGCTCTTAGTCTCGAAAATTTCGTTTCTAGCGATAAATTCCGCAATCTGTTGCTCAATCGCCGCGCTGGCACTCTTGCCGACCGCACCGTCAACCGTTTTGGTTATGCTATCGTTTACACTTTTAGCTACGCCAGTTTTTGCGTCCTTCGTCGCTACAAAAACGCCCACTATAAGCGCTACGATGACCACTAAAGCCGCGATGATTTTTTTCATCATCTCTCCTTTAAATTTAAAATTTATTTGGGTGTGTATTTTGCCGTAAATTTCTAAAATTTTCAAATTCTAGCTTAGTGTGCTTTAACCTAAAAGAAGTTATAATCGCGGCATTAATATCAAAATTTAGGAAAACTTATGGCAAAACAAACGAAATATATTTTCGTCACCGGCGGAGTGCTGAGCTCGCTGGGTAAGGGCATTGCGGCGGCGTCGATCGCGACGCTTTTAAAACATGCGGGGCTTAAAGTGCGCATATTAAAGGCGGATCCATATATCAACGTCGATCCGGGCACCATGAGCCCGCTGGAGCACGGAGAGGTTTTTGTCACCGACGACGGCGCGGAGACTGACCTGGATTTGGGGCACTACGAGCGGTTCTTGGATGAAAATTTAAGCCAAGACAACAACTTCACCACGGGCAAAGTTTACAGCTCCGTCATCGAAAAGGAGCGCAGGGGCGATTATCTGGGCAAGACGATACAGGTGATCCCTCACATCGTAGGCGAGATCGTGCGCCGCATAAAAAAGGCGGGCGAGGGCAACGACGTGCTGATCGTCGAGATCGGCGGCACCGTGGGCGACATCGAGGGGCTACCGTTTTTAGAGGCGATTCGCGCGATGAGAGTGGAGCTTGGCAGAGTAAATACGATGAATATCCACCTCACGCTCGTGCCTTTCATCAAAGTAGCGGGCGAGCTCAAAACCAAGCCCACGCAGCACAGTGTAGGCGAGCTGCGCCGCATCGGTATCAGCCCCGATATGATAATCTGCCGCTCTGAAATGCCGCTAAATCGCGCGCTGAAAGATAAGATCGCGCTAAGCTGCGGCGTGGATAAAAACTGCGTCATCGAAAGCCCCGATAGCGCGAGCATCTATCAGATCCCGCTTGCATTTTTGAAGCAGGATATTTTAACGCCGATCGCGGAGACTCTAAACTTAAATAAGCTCGAAGTCGATATGAGCAACTGGGACAGCCTCGTTAAGCGCGTCATCGTGCCTACGAACGAAACCACGATCGCCTTCGTCGGCAAATATATCGATCTGAAAGAAAGCTATAAATCCCTCACCGAGGGGATCATCCACGCGGGCGCTACGCTTGATACGCGGATAAACTTAAAGTGGGTAGATAGTGAAAAAATTGAAGCGAGCAATGTGGATGAAATTTTCCGCGACGTAAACGGAATTTTGGTTGCGGGCGGCTTCGGCTCGCGCGGGATAGAGGGTAAAATTTTAGCCATAAACTACGCGCGGGTGCATAAGGTGCCGTTTTTGGGCATCTGCCTGGGGATGCAGCTTGCGATGGTGGAGTTTGCGCGCAATGTCTTAAAACTGAAAAACGCCAACTCCTCGGAATTTGACCCGCAGACCGAAGATCCGGTGATCTACCTCATCGACAGCTTCATCGACGCAAGCGGCAAAAAGCAGATCCGCACGCATAAATCTCCTATGGGCGGCACTATGCGGCTGGGCGGCTATGACTGCGACGTCAAAAAAGGCTCGCTTTTGGGTAAAATTTACGGCGAACAAAAAACCATCCGCGAGCGCCACCGCCACCGCTACGAAGCCAATCCGAAGTACCGCGCCGAGTTTGAAAAACACGGGCTTATCGTCTGCGGCGAGAGCGACGGGCTTATCGAAGCGGTCGAGCTAAAAAACCATCCGTTTTTTCTGGGCGTGCAGTTTCACCCGGAATTTACCAGCCGTCTAGTGCGCCCAAATCCCGCTATTTTGGGCTTTATCGAAGCATCTATAAAAAATGCTAGGTAAAAATGAGATAAGGGAAATTCTAAAATCGAGATTTGCGAACGATCGGCATACTAAAATTTCTGAAATTCCCTTACCTTGCGAGCTGAAGGATACCTATAAGGCGGCTTTGCGCATAAAAACTGCCATCGAAGAAAACCAGCGCATAGCCGTAGTCGGCGATTACGACGTCGACGGTATCGTAAGCACCGTCATAATGAGCGATTTTTTCAATCAAATAGGCGCGGATTACGTTATTAAGATCCCAAACCGCTTCACTGACGGATATGGGCTAAACAGCGAGATCATAGGCGAGCTTGAGGATGTGGATCTCATTATCACCGTAGATAACGGCACCTCCGCGACGGAAGCTGCCGAAATTTGCGCTCAAAAGGGGATCGATCTCATCATCACCGATCATCATATGCCTCCGCCCGTGCTGCCTAGAGCTTATGCGATAATCAATCCGAAGCAGCCCGATTGCACCTTTCCAAATATCGAAATTTGCGGCGCGCAGGTGGCCTGGTATCTCGTAGGCGCGCTAAAAGAAACCCTCGGCGTGAACTACGATATGGCAAGCTCTATGGATATCCTCATCATCGCCATAATCGCCGATATGATGGAGCTGCGCGATATGAACCGCGCGCTTTTGCGTTTCGGCATCAAGCGGCTAAATAGCTCGAACCGCGCCTGCTTCAAGGCGATTAAGGAGCATTATTTTAAAAAGCACTTCGAATTTGATGATATCAGCTACACGATCGCGCCGCTTATCAACTGCACGGGGCGGATGGACGATGCGACGATGTCGTATAACTTCCTATGCGCCAAAAATATCAGAGAGGCAAACCACTACCTAGAGACGATAAATTCCATCAACAACTCGCGCAAAGAGGAGGAGAAAAACCTCTACGACGAGATCGTAAAAAGCGTCGATCCGAGCGACAACGTCATCGTCGTGTGGGGCCCGCAGTGGCACGAAGGCATCATCGGCATCGTCGCAAGCCGCCTAAGCAAGACCTACAAAAAGCCCGCGATCGTCTTTAGCGTAAGCGACTCTCGCGCCAAAGGAAGCGCGCGCAGCATCGGTAAATTTGACATTTTAGAGCTGATCTCTTCGCAAAGCGAAATTTTAACGACCTTCGGCGGACACAAGGGCGCTGCGGGCGTGGGGATCGATCCTGAGCTACTTCAGGAGTTTAAGCGGCGCGTAAATGAGCGTATAACACCCAAGGATCTGAGCGATTTTAGCGCGCAAGACGATCTGCTGGGCGAGCTGGACGCGTCGCAGATAGACTTCGAGCTGCTTGAAATTTTAGAATTTTACGAGCCGTACGGGCAGAAAAATCCGCGCCCGCTCTTTTGTATCAAAGGCGCGCGCGCCCGCAATATCAGAGAGATCGGCAAGGAGGGCAAGCATATCAAAATGGCGCTTGATAAAAACGGCGGCAGCGTCGAGGCGCTGTTTTTCAACTACGACTTTTTGCCGCGCGCCGGCGAGCGGGTGGACGCGATCTTTACGATTAGCAAAAACAACTTCCGCGGCACGATCACGCCCGAGCTCATCATCAAAGAACTTACCCCGAGCGAGAGCTAGCTTCTCTGCGAAGCGGCTTTCGGCGGGAGGTACGGGTTAAATTTAGCGAGAAGAGAGTAAATTTGCTTGCTCTTGCGCGTTTGCGATCTTACGTCGCGGCGGCACATTTGGAAATTTAAAATTTAAAATTTAGGCTCACGGAGCACGTTAAATATGGTGCAAAATTTTAAAATTTACCTCACGTAATCGCGGCAGGCGGCGGATAAGTCGCGGTATTTTCGGATTTTAGAATTTCCTGCGCTGCGCTTGAAACATCGCGGTTGCAAAATCTTAAAACAACGTTCGGGCACTTGGGGATAAAAAGTCGCGAAATATTTGGAATTTGCGATAAATTTACGCTGCGCGGCACGCATTCAGATGTGATAGCGCGCCGTTGCTTAAATTTTACAATTCAGTCTTTGCGTAAATCGCCGTATATTTATGCCGCAAATCAGCCGCACGGCATCGATAAATTTAGGTGGCTCGTGAAATTTCACGGCGCACGCTCTGCCGAGATAATCCACAGGCGCGCATATTTGGCGCCTGTATTGCAAATTTTGTAATTCGCATTCGCCTCCAAATTTAAAAAGGTGCGCGAATTAAGGTAAAATTCACGCACCGCCGCTTCATACGATCGCCCAACAAAGACGTTTCGCAAATCGGGCTAAATTTTAAAATTTGACCCGCCCTTAAACTTATAGGCTAAAAAACCACCACTAAAAACCACTTAAACGGCACCGGCGCGAAGATCGCGTGCGGCAAGCCCGCAGGCATGACGATGCTTTGCCCCGCTTTTACGCGGTGCTTCTGCCCGTCGATCGTGAAATCGCCCTCGCCCTCAAGCACGTAAACGAACGCGTCGCCGTCGGATTTGTGCGAGCTGATCTCCTCGCCGCCGTCGAAGGCGAAAAGGGTCATATTCAGTGCAGGATTTTGCGCGAGGGTGCGCGAAATCACCTTATGAGGGGCCACTTCGACTAGCGAAGCAAGCTCTACGGCCTTGGCGGCGTCGATATTTTTGATATGTTGCATAAGCTCTCCTTGAAATGAAATTTGATCGATTGTAGCTAAAATTTAGCAAGCCCGCTTTGATGAGCATCAATCCGGATCCGCGCTGAAAGGATTTTTCAGAAAGATCGGGATGAAATTTATCAGATATAGCGCGACCGCGGCGATGAAAAGCGCCGAGGGGATCATCACGTATAAAACAAAGCTCTCGCCCGCAAAAACGGCTCTTAAACCTCCCGCGAGTAGAGCCAAAACGAGCGCCGCGCGGCTTAGGCGCGGGAAGTTTAGCGGCGAAATTCCGCTGTGGCGCTGTCCGGCGATCATCCCTACGAAAAGTATCGCTCCATACATATAGCAGATCGCGATGACGTGCAGCGGCGCGGCAGCGTACCCCCCGCGGATCAGCTCCCAGCCCAGCCACGCATAGCCCGCCGCGCACGCAGCCTGCAACGCGTAGTAAAACGCCATATAGTGGCGGCTTAGAATTTCGGCGTAGTGCAGTTCGCGAAGCTTCGCCAAAAACAAAAACCCGATACCAAGCGCGATAAATCCGCATGCCGCCTCGCTTAAAAAGGGCGTTGCGAGCGCCAAAGCGAAGGCGAGGAAAGCGGCTAAATTTTTGTAGATAAAATTTGGAATAAAAACGGCGTCCTTCAGCCCGCCCTCTCTTAGCGCTTCGTTGCCGATGACGACGCTTATGCGGTAGCTTACGACGGCGATTGCCGCGACGTTGATATGCACGAAGCTAAGCAAAAACTTCTCATCTCCGCTCGCGCCATAGGCCGCAGAGCAGGCGCAAAACGCCGCAAGGACCGCCAGGATGCTAAAATTATTCGAGTTTTTATCTAGCCACAAAAGCCATGCCGCAAAGATGAAAAATACCGCCCAAAACAGCGCCGTAATCGCAGCCGCAAGCCGTAAATTTAAAAAGCTCGCGATAAAAGCCGCGATCAGGCAGGCGGCAAAGGCGAGCGAGACGGGCTTTAGCGAGCCCTCGAAGTTCGTCCAATCGGGCAGCGCGGTAAGCAAAAACGCCGCGTAGATGCACGAAGGCGCCAAAAACAGAAAGTAAAACTTATGAGCGCTCACATAATCGATCGCCAGTGCATCGGGTGCTAAAAAGCTAAGCGCGCCCAGCGCCGCAAAAAAGCAGGCGCAAAGAACGAAAGCGCGCATCGGATGGGAGAAAAAATTCCTCGCGCGCTCATCTTTAAATTTAGGCGCGTAAAAGCCCAGCTCTTCGCGCTTTCCTGCAGAGTTCGGCTCCGCTTGATTATCCTGCGTGGAATTAGCCTTAAAATTCCGATCGGAATTTTTAGAGCTCTGCGAAAAGTTCTGAACAGAATTTGGTTCGGCATGGCTTTGCGCGAAACTGGATTTAAAATTTTGACTTTGATCGGAATTCTTGGCGCTTTGTAAGAAGCTTAGCGGTAAATTTTGCTCGGAATTTTTAATGCTCTGCGAGAAGCCCAGCTCGGAATTTGACTCAGCGCTTCTGCCGCTTTGTGAGAAGCCATGAGTGGAATTTTGATTTTTGAAACTTTGCACGGGCTCCGCTTCCAAGCTGCGAGCGGAATTTTTGAAATTTCGCGTAGAAATTCCGCCTGAATTTTTAAAATAATCTGCGCCAAATTCACAACGCAGACGGGCGTCTGGGTTCGCACCAAATCTGCAATGCGGGCAGGCGGTACGAGCAGGGCGATCGGATACGCGCTGCAAAGGATCGCTCGCGTTAAGGCTGAGCCGTGAGCTGGGACTCTCGCTAGAGCCGCGGTATGTATCGCCGCATAATAGCGCCGAATTTCGCGCAGCAAAACCGCAGTATGCTACGCCGTTCAAGAGCACGCTCACGCTATAATCGCAGTTCGCACGGCTACGCAGTTCGTATTTCGGTACGGCAAAACCACGGCGCCCGATGTCCTGCGAAAGGCTATATCCGCTTACGCTAAGATCGCAGCGCCCGATGTCCCGAAAGATCCTGTCTATGCAAGCAACGAAATCATAACATTTAGCATCTCGCAAGAGCCTGTGTCCGCCCGCGCCGACATCGCGGCATCTAATACTTCGTAAGAGCCCGTGTCTGCGTATGCCTAGATCGTCGCATCTAGCGCCCGGCAAATGTCCGTGTTCGTACGCGCTCAGAGCACACTGTGCGCCAAAGCCCCGCTTGCTCGCGCCTAGGCCGCAACGTAAGTTTAAATTTCGTGCGGAGCCTCCCTGCTTGCGCGCATTAAAGATAAAATTTCTACTCATAATAGCTCACTCCCCCGAACTGCTCGCTTACCACACGCTCTTCGTACCGCTCGTCGCGCGCGCTTAGCGGCTCATCTAGGCTCACGACGCGTCTAAGCCCCATCCCTTTGGGCTCGAGCTCGATGATCTCGTGGCTTAGGCGTGCGGCTTCGAAGCGGTCGTGGGTCACCAAAAGGCAGGCAAGCCCCTCGCGCTCGATCTTTGAGACTAAAATTTCGATCAGCACGCCGCGTAGATCGCGATCCAGACCTACAAACGGCTCATCAAGCAGCGCTAGATCGCAGCCGCTAAGGATCGTGCGCAAAAACGCCGTGCGCTTTTGCATGCCGCCGCTTAGCTCGCGCGGGAATTTATTCAGATCGCTCGGGCTTAGCCCGATCTTCGCGGCGAGGGCGTAAATTTCGCTCACGCGGGAGGGGCTAAAAATTTCGATATTTTTAAGCGCCGTGAGGTTCGGTAGCAGGCGATTTTCTTGAAACAAAAAACTGATTTTTTTAAAGCCGTTTTCGATCTGCCCGCTTTTTTTATCCTCCAGCCCGCAGACCAGCCGTAAAAGCGAGGTCTTGCCGCAGCCGCTGGGGCCAAAAAGCGTCTTTACTTCGCCTGCGCGCAGCTGCAAAGAAAAATCTGAAATTATAACGTCGCGCAGAATTTCGTAGCGCAGATTTGAAATTTTTAGCATCATCTGCTCCACGGCATCAGTAAAATTTGAAGCGGCTTGGTCACGAGATAATCGAAAAGCGCCGTAAAGGCTATGACTAGGCATACATACGCCATGACCTCGACCGTATCGATATTGACGCGCGCTTCGGCTATCTTTGCGCCGATGCCGTCGTTCGCGCCCAAAAGCTCCGCCATCACAAGCACCTTCGCGCCGTTGCTGACTGCGACGTAGATCGCAGGGAGCAGCCGCTCGATTAGATGCGGCGCGTAGAGGTAGCGCAGTTTTTTTAAAATTGAGCTTTTGTAGCTGTCAAAAAGCTCGGTGTATTCGGCGCTCACGCTAGCCATCGCCTGCGCCGCGGACGCAAAAGTCATCGGCGCGACGACGATAACGACGGTAAAAAGCACGCTTGTATCGCCGAAATGAAACCAAAATATCGCAAGCACGATCCAAACGATGGGCGGCGTCGAAAGAAGCACGGTAATTAGCGGGTTTAAAAAGGCTCGCAGGCTTTTGAAATACCCGGCCGCAAGCCCGCTGCAAATCCCTGCAAAAAGCGCGAGAAAGGTGCCCGCAAGCGCGCGCTTAAGCGACAAGGCTAGATCGTTTGCGGCGAAATTTTTTAAAATTTCGCACGCCTTAGAAAAAACAGCCGCGGGTTCGGGCAGGATTAGCGGCCCGTAGGCCTCGCTCGCCACCTGCCAGGCGGCTATGAAAAAGCACACCGCCCCTAGGCTCGCAAAGCCGCCCCACAGATAGTCTATGACGTAAAACGCCGGGTTTTGAGCTTTGCGAATTTTATCGATTTTTAGCATAGAAAAAACTCGTCCTTAGGCATTGCGCCGCCGATGAGCTTAGGGTTAAATTCCATTAAAATTTCATAAAATTTCAAAAGCTCGTCCTTGATCTCGCTAGGTTTTTTGACGCACAAATTCGACGTATCGATGCTCATAAATATCGCAGGCGGCGGCGCAGGAAAGAAATTCGTCCCGATCGCCGCGGCGCTTTGTTTGTTCGCTTTGATCCACGCAAGCGCGTCTGCCAGATCGGCATTTAAAATTTCAAAATCCGCCTTTTTCGCGGCGTAAAAATCGGTATCAGCGATGATGCCAGCCTGCGGGATGATGGGCTTTACCGAAAACGCCTGCGCCCACATATTGCTTAAATTTGCTCCTCGTTGCACGGCGATGCCCGATACTTTGCCCTTTAAGATCATAGCGCTTGCTAGCGGCTCTACAGTGATCGCGACGTCGTAGTCCTTGGCCAAAAACAGCTGCGCACTCTCTGCGGGGCTGGCGGTGTAGTCGATGTTTAGCCCACTAATGCCCTGCTTTTTCGCTATAGCTCGCACGATGATGTCTAGCATATCGTTTTTAAAAGGCATTACGATCTTTTTGCCCTTCAGCTGCGCAAATTCCGTTATCTTCTCGCCCTTGCTCATCACGAAATTTAGCCCCTCGGTGAGGATATTTACCATGCCGATCTTGCGCCCCTGATTTGCGAGGTTCACCCCTACATTGCTAGGGCTCATCATGACCTTGTACTCGCCGTTTGCCACGCCTGCGCGCAGCTGATCGGGATCGCGCCAAAGCTCAAGCTTGGCGTCGTATTTTTTGCCGATCTGTCCCTGCATGCATGCAACGCCGATGATGAGGCTAGGCATCGCGGGCGCGCCGTAAATAGTAAAAGTCTCCTTTGCAAAAAGAGGGCTAGCAAGCCCGCTAGCCGCCAACGCGGACGTTAGTTTTAAGAAATTTCTTCTTTGCATATTCTCCTCTTTTCATTCCTGCCAAACGGCAAGATTTTGATAATCGATGTGCAATTATATCAAAAACAGGAGCGATTCGGTTTGATTAAGCTCAATAGTCCGGCTTTAAATTTTAACGCGCTAAAATTTAAAACGCCCGCAGCGATAAAATTTTATGCTAAAATGGAGAAAATTTCAATCCAAGGACAAAAAATGAGAAGCGACATCATCAAAAAAGGCTATACGCGCGCGCCGCACAGAAGCTTGCTAAGAGCGACCGGACTAAAGGACGAGGACTTTGAAAAACCCTTTATAGGCGTGGCAAATAGCTTCATAGAGATCATTCCGGGGCATTTTTTTCTCAACAAATACTCCGAAATTTTAAAAGACGAGATCCGCAAAAACGGTTGCGTGCCATTTGAGTTTAACTGCATCGGCGTGGACGACGGCATCGCTATGGGGCATGCCGGGATGCTTTATAGCCTGCCTAGCCGCGAGCTGATCGCAAATTCGATCGAAACGGTGATGAACGCGCATGCCCTGGACGCTCTCGTTTGCATGCCAAACTGCGATAAAATCGTGCCGGGCATGGTTATGGGCGCGCTTCGCGTGAACGTGCCGACGGTTTTTGTTAGCGGCGGCCCGATGAAAAAGGGCTACACCAAAAAAGGCGAGCCGATCGACCTATCCACGGCGTTTGAGGCGGTGGGGAAATTTGAAACCAAAGAGATCAGCGCCGAGGAGCTAAAAGAGATCGAGTGCAAAGCCTGTCCAAGCGGCGGCAGCTGCTCGGGGATGTTTACAGCAAACTCGATGAATACGCTGTGCGAAGCGATGGGTATCGCGCTAAAAGGTAACGGCACCGTACCCGCGCTTACGCCAGAGCGCGAGGAGCTCATCAGGCAGGCAGGGCGACGAATTTGCCAAATCGCGCTGGATGAAAAATACAAAATCCGCAACATCGTGAACGAAAAATCTATCCAAAACGCCCTCGTAGTCGATATGGCGATGGGCGGCAGCAGCAACACCGTGCTGCACATCCTAGCTATCGCGCGCGAAGCGGGAGTAAATTTGCAAATCGCAAGTCTAAACGACATCAGCCGCAAGATCGCTCATATCGCTAAAATCAGCCCGAGCTTGCCAAATATCCACATGGAGGACATCGACCGCGCGGGCGGTTTAAGCGCCGTGATAAATGAAATTTCGCGCCGCGATAACGGGCTGCTAGGGCTAGACGCGCTAACGGTCACGGGCGAGAGCCTAGGCGAGCGCGTCGGAGCTAGCGTTATAAAAGACGAATCAGTCATCCGTAAGGTCGAAAACGCCTAC
>NZ_CALKTS010000162.1 GCF_937997595.1 uncultured Campylobacter sp.
GGCGGCAAAATTTTAGCTCGCGACGACAAAATTTCACTGCAAGGCAGCAAAATTCTGGTTCAAGAAGGTGAAATTTTATCTCAAAGCGGAGCCGAGCCGCAGCAGGGCGACAAAATTTCATCAAAGCGCGCAGAGGGTGAAATTTTACCTCAGAGCCGAAGCGATAAAATTCCACCGCCAAGCGGCGAGAGCGCGTTTTCAGATCTGCCGAGCACCTACGTGCCGTTTCGTAACGGCGTGTTTTTGAGCATCGCCGCCGCCCTTGCCGAGAAGGAGCGCTGCGACGCGATCTTCATCGGCGTGGTGCAGGAGGACAGCAGCGGCTATCCCGATTGCAGCGCGGAGTTCATCGGCGCGTTTGAGCGAGCGCTCGATCTGGGCACGAGCCGCGACTTCCATCCGCGTATCAAAACCCCGCTCGTGCACCTTAGCAAGGCGCAGATCGTCTCGCTGGCGCTTGAAATCGGCGTGCCGTTAGAGCTTACGTGGAGCTGCTACGAGCGCGAGGACGCTGCATGTGGGCTTTGCGACAGCTGCTTGCTGCGGCTTAAAGGCTTTACGGGCGCCGGCGCGAAAGATAAAATCCCCTACGCGATAGAAGCTTAGGCGAGCTGCGACGAAATTTACCGAGCCCGCGTAGCGTGTAATCCGCATAGCGTTTAAATTTGAAATGCCGCATGGTTTGCGGCAGGATTTAAACACGCTGCGGCTTACACTTTGGCGCGCGCCGAGCTGCGGCTGTAAATTTAAACTGCGCTTCGGAATTTGAAAAATTTTAATGCGAGCGTTGCGCACGGTTCAAAGCGAAAATCAATTATAAATTTAATTCCTATGCCATATTTATTAGCGCATAGGCGGATATAAACATATCGCGGTATAATCCGAGAATTAAAATTTTAAGGAGGAGAGAATGGCGTTTGAAAATGCGATCATCACTAAAGAGGATGATGAGAAGTACGGGTTAAGCAAATTGTTTTATCAATTTAATCCCGTTTATAAAACTTTACCCGATGGAAAATCGTGGGTCGTCGATAGAAATGCAGATTGCTGGCTTATGGAAACTAAATTTTTTCAAGATCCGGAATACGATCATGCATATCTTAAGAAATCGGTTTGGACTTTATATTATAAAGGAGAGATAATAGAGATTACGCTTGATTATGAAAACAATATATCGGATACAGAAAAATTTCATAGAATTTGGAAGCTTTTAGAATTAAAGCCAAAAGAAACCAAATCCCTTTCAAAAAATCAAATACTTATGCTTTTAAATAAAATTTTGAATGTATATGGATATGACGGCGCTTGGGGGCAGATTGAAAATTTCACTATGGAATTACAAGATTTAGTTGATGGGAGAGAAAAATAAAATGGCGTTTGAAAATGCAATCATCACTAAAGAGGATGATGAGAAGTATGGATTGAGTGAAATTTACTACAAATATAATCCATATTATAAAATTTTTGTCGGTAGACTGGATTGGACTATTGACAGAGTAAGAAACTGTTGGTTATGGAAAGTTTATAATTTTCCAGACTATGAATATGATCATAATACTCTTGAAAAAGCTATTTGGATTTTATATTCTAATGGAGATTTTATAGAAGTTGTTCTTGATTATGAAATTGATAAAACAGTAGGGCCAAAGAGACTTCATAGAATTTGGCAATTATTAGGTTTAAGCCCAATGCATACAAAAACACTTTCAACTGATGAAGTAATTTCAATTTTAAATGAAAGCCTGGAAACATATGGAGAATATGGCTATACTGAAACTATGCAGTCATCATATAGCTACTCCATGGAAATACAAAATTTAATCAAAGAAAAATAGAATGGCGTTAAAAATACAATCGTCACAAAAAGGGACGGCAGTGAACTAATTGAAAATTTCACTCAAACGCCGAGCGTAGATTTAGATGCGGGATGATCTCAAGCTCTGTAGGCGCGACGAAATCCTTTTTACGCAGCTTTTCTATCGCCGCGCGCGCAATCATAGCGGCATTATCGGAGCAAAATTTCATCGGCGCAAAAAATATCTCACAGCCCGTCCGCTCGCACAAATCAGTCAAAAGTCCGCGCAGATGCAGGTTTGCGCTTGCTCCGCCCACGACGCCGAAGCGCGCAAAGCGGCGCAGCTCAAAGATTCGCTGCAATTTATCCAGTATGTGCGCGCACGCCGCGTCCTCAAAGCAGCGCGCCAGATCGCGCATCGCCCGCTCATCTAGCTCGCCCGCCTCTTTTAGCTTTTCGATCTGCACGCGCACGGCGTTTTTAAGCCCAGAGAAGCTATACTCTAGCCGCCTATCGCCCTTTAGCGGTACGGGCAGTTCAAACCTCGGCTCGCCGCCTTTTGCAAGCTCCTCGATGAGCGCGCCGCCCGGGTAGCCGAGACCCAGCATTTTGGCGATCTTATCGAAGCTCTCGCCGAAGCTGTCGTCGCCCGTGGTCGCTAAAATTTCGATCCCCCCCGCCGCGTCGATATCCAAAACCATCGTGTGTCCGCCGCTAACGAGCAAAACGCCCATCGGGAATCGCGCCTCGCCGTGCAAAAACAGCGAGTAAACGTGGCCTATGAGATGATTTACGCCGATGAGCGGCAAATTTAGCGCGAGCGCGAGCGCTTTTGCCATATTTACGCCGCCGATCAGGCTCACGCTAAGCCCTGGGGTATTGGTCGCTGCGACGGCGCTAAGCTCGCTAAAATAGGGCTTTGCACGCTGTAAAATCCGCGGCAGCGCCTCCGTATGCAGCCTCGCGGCAAGCTCGGGCACGACACCGCCGTATTTGGCGTGATCGGCCTCCTGGCTTATTTTTTCGTAAAATTTCAGCTCGAAACTGCGCTCATCCATCACCGCGACCGAGCTGTCGTCGCAGCTGCTCTCAATAGCAAGTATCACACGAAATCCTTAAAATTTTTCGCTCATTATACTCAAAAATCGGCGCAGATGAAATTTTAAAATTTAAAGCGGCGCGCTTTAAATTTTGTCTTTGTCGCGACATACTCGCGCTCGCGGGGCAAAATTTTAAAATTCGCCGTTCGGCTCGGTCGCGGTACGCTAGCGGAATTAAATTTAAAACGCGTCGCCATCGCACTATTTTTGCCGCTACGATGCGCTCCGTATCTGCCGCGGCGGATAAATTTTAAATAGATGAAATTTTGGCAGTTGAAATTTAGCGAGCAAATTTAAAATGGCCTTTGGATTTTAAAGCTCCAAAGGCCGTTGCGATTAAATTTAGCGGCAAATTTAAAGGCTAAATTTCAGGCTCTTGCTCCTGCTTTTTCTCGCCGCTTGGGATCGCCGTGTCGTACCAGTCGAGCTTGCGCGTAAAATACATCACCAGCGAAATCACCGCGAATATCATCAGACTTCCCATTAATAGGGCGTAGTCTTCGGAATTTAAGATGACATAGAGGATCGCATATGAAACGAGCTGAACGCAAGTGATGAAAATGCCCCAGCGCGCGCCTTTAAAAATCGCGCTCGCGTAGAAAAATACTATCGCGCTGACCGCGATCGCCGAGATGGCGTAGCTGATCGCAAAGCCTATATGCTCGGAGAGCGAAAGCACCAGCAGGTAGAAAACGACGTCTTCCAGGCCGATGAGTAGATACTGGATCGGGTGGATGCGCTCGTGAGTATAAACCTCGCACAAAAAGATCGCTAAAAATGGCACCGCTAAGAATAACAACGCGTAATCCGTGCAGCGTTTAATCAGCGAGTAGTTATTTACGGGCTCGATGAAGCCGATACTTACGGCATCATTTCTATCGTCGTTGCTGCGCCAGTTCGTCATAGCGACGCGGTCATCTTGATCTGCAAGCCACGCAGGAGCAATGCCTGCTGCTAAGCCTGTAACTTCCCACGAAGCTTTAAAACCGCTAGCGCTTACCTCGCGCGATTTGGCGATAAAGCCGCCGCCAAAGCTAGGCGATGCCCAAGTAGAGCTAATTTCAAAACGGCTATTTTGCGCGATCGGAGCTAGATGAAGTGCCTCGCCGCCTTGGATTTTAAGCGTGCCGCTGATGCTAAAATCAGACGACAGCGCTGAAGCGGGGAGCTTGTAGATTAGGCTTCGATCGAAAATTTTAGCTTCGGTGTTGCCGTGATATTGCTTAAGCTCCTTGCCGTTTAAGCTTAAAGCGGGGGAGGCGGTGAAGGATTTTTGATTGCCTACGCCGAGCACTAGCACGGCTTCGTCGAAATTTAGCCGCGCAGGATCAACGCCGAGTTCGGTATAGTTTATCGCCTCAAAGTCCGCCTTAAGCGCGAAGTCGCCGTTATATATCGGAACGCGAAAAATTCCGCGCTTTAGATAGGTGGGGTCGATCTGCGCTGATAAGAAGTAGTTTTTAGGCACGATGATGAAATTTTTCTCTACGCGCCTTTTTACGAGCTCGTTGTTGCTTTTATCTATCGCTTCGATTATCTCTGCGTAGGGCACTACGATCGCAAGGCCCTGGATTTGCAGCTCACCACCCACCGGCGTGAGGATCGAATCCTGCGCGAGCTGCTTGGTTTCGGAGCGCGAGTAGGTAAGATTATCGATAAAGCTTAGCGGGATTAGCAGCAGCAAAAGCAGCACTAAAACTATGAACGGTTTCGTCCAAAACGCGCCGCGAATGGCGTTTTTAGTATAATTTAACAAAGGCTCTCCTTTTAAGTAGAATTTAAAACAGAATTTTAACTACGAAGAGTAAATGGACGGCGCTTGAAGCGGGAGGAATTTTATAAATTCTAAACGAACTTCGGATGTGAAGCGCTGCGGATATCGCTTTGAATTTTGAGGATTTTGCCGTAAGCTAGAATTTCATTGCGAATGAGAATTTTGCTATTTGCAAAAATTTTATGAGAAAATTTCTGTTAGTAGAATTTAAAAATTTAAAAGCTTGAAATTCTAAGTCTAAGAATTTCAAATTTCCAAAGCCCTTGGAATTTTGAAATTCCAAGGGCTTTGAATTTTTAAAATTTCGCCGCTTTAGCGTGCAAAATTTCGTACCGTCATCTCGCGTAAGCTTTAAAATTTATACGCCACGCTTAGCTTGAAATTTCGTCCCGGCTCCCAGTCGATAGCGTTTGAATCACCGGTGAAATCGGCGCTGCGCTGCGAGTGCGATGCGTAGGCTTTATCAAAGAGATTGTAAACGCCAGCGTTGATCTCAAGCCCTTTAAATCGCCCGCTATCCGGAGCGTAGGTCACATATAGATCGTGAACCGCGTAGCTAGGCACTTTTGTTTTTTCGTCGCTAGCTGCGGAGGCTACGTTTTTGGAGTCGAAAAAGAGCAAGTTATAACCCAGCAGTAGATCCGCCGCAGAGATTGCGTACTCGGCATTGAAGGTGTATTTATCGCCATAGTCGCGGTAGCCGATGATGTTTGAGCTTAGATAGCCCGAGCCGCTGCGCACGCGATCTTTATATTCTACGTGCTGGTGGGTGTAACCCGCAGCAAGGCTCAAATCATCTAATATTAATCTTGCGTAAAGCTCGACGCCGTCAATATCCGCACCGCCTGCGTTAGCCCTGCATAAGGTGCCCTGCGCGCCTCCCGGGCAGCCGACGATTCCGCCCGCCGCGTTGTTATCTACGATGAGATTTTTATACTCCGTTCTGAAATACTTCGCAGTTAGGCTTACTGAGGAATTCTCTCCTAGCTCGCTTTTGTAGCGACTGCCTATTTCGTAGGCGTTACCCGTAGTGGCCTTTAAATTTTCATTGGCCATCCAGCTTAGTGGTCTGCCGCGGCTAGTACCCGTAGCCATCATGCTCTCCATTACGTCAGGTCCTCTAAATACTCGCGCATAGCTCGCAAACGCTCCAAATCCCGCGCCGATCTCGTAATCAAGCGCCAAGGCGGGGCTTACTTCGT
>NZ_CALKTS010000163.1 GCF_937997595.1 uncultured Campylobacter sp.
AGCGGCTGGGTAAAAAATAGCTATGATAGCGCGGCGCTCGGGCTTGAGGGCTACAAATACGATATGAACGTTGCTGCTCCTACGAGCGCGCCCGAAGACTACGAGCCGATCGATTGGCAAAAAGATGTTAAAAGCGGCTTTCGGTGGAGCGAAAAAAAATGGTACAAAGATCAGCGCATAGCCCATAAACCGGGCAGCGATATAAAGGTGCCGTGGGAGCTTGCGAGGCTTCAGCACTTGCCGCAGCTTGCTATTTTTGTGATAGCGAATCCGAGTTTAAAAGAGCGAAATTTAAAAGAATTTAAAAACCAAATTTTAGATTTTATCCGCAATAATCCGCCTCGAATGGGCGTAAATTGGGCCTGTACGATGGACGTGGGCATCAGGGTCGCCAATATGCTGGCGGCTTACGATATGTTTTGCCAGATGGACAGTGGCGGAATTTTGGATCAAAATTTCAAGCAGACCTTTTCAAATAGCGTCTACGAGCATGCGCTTCATATCGTAAATAATCTGGAATATTCGCCGCATCTTACGTCAAATCACTATCTAAGCGATATCGCGGGCTTGCTGCAAGCTTGCGCGTATTTGAACGGCGGCGGTGAGATAGACGCGTGGCTGGCGTTTGCCGTGCAAGAGATAATTTGCGAAATGAAAAAGGAATTTTACGAAGACGGCGGAAATTTCGAGAGTTCTACGAGTTACCACCGCCTAAGCGGCGAGCTGATGGCGTATGCCACGGCTATGATACTGGGTCTAAAAAGCGAGAAAATTTCGTCGCTAAAAAATTACGATGCAAAGTTTTGGCGTAAAAAACCAGAACTCTTGCCTTTAGAGGAGCAGGAATTTAAAATTTTAAACGGACAAATAGCGCTGCCGCAGTGGTTCGCAGACAGGCTGTATAAAATCGGCAGGTTTACCGCAGATATCACGAAGCCAAACGGCGAAGTGCCGCAATTTGGCGATAACGACAGCGGCAGGTTTTTCAAATTTAGCCCAAACGGCGAGTTCTTGAGCAACGAACAAGCCGTGCGAAAATATCTAAATTTAAGCGGCTTTGAGGGCGGCGGCGAGCCGTTTTGGGATGAAAATATCTTAAACCACTCCACGCTAATTAGCTGTATGGGCGGAATTTTCGATGATGAGATATTTAAAAATGATATGCGCTTTGAGAGAAGCTTTGTTTACTCGCTCGCAGGGCGTACGCTGCAAGCGGTCGATAAAACGTATAAAAGTCAGGTCGCTTCTGGCGTGAAATTTAGCGAACTGCTGCACCGAAAAAGCATGAAATTTAAAATTTCAAATTCGCAAGAGATCAAAAATCTATTTTATCCGGACAGCGGAATTTTTATTTTCAAATCAGATAAATTTTACCTCGCTATCTGCGCTACGCCGCTTGGACAGAATGACCACGGCGGACACACGCACAACGACAAGCTAAGCTACGAGCTGTGGATAGACGGCCGCGACATAGCGAGGGATCCAGGTACATATCTTTATACGCCGATCCCCGGCAGAAGAAATGAATTTAGAAGCGTCAAGGCTCACAACGTACTGATCGTCGGTGATCTGGAACAAAATAGTTGGGGCGAGGGAGCGATCGGATTATTTGGAATGTTTGCAGAGTGCATATGTGAAGTGGCGGATTTTGGAGAAAATTTTATAAGCCTTGCCGCAGAATACAAGGGCGTAAAGATAATTAGAAAATTTGAGATAAAAGAGGACAAATTGGAGATTATCGATATGGCAAATAGGGAATTTTATTATAGTAAATTTGAGTTATATTCAAATGGGTATGGAAAGTTGATAAAAAATGTCTAAAAAAGTTTTAATGGCCGTTGCAAATTACTATACTTCGCCGTTTCAAGTCGGCAGCCATCACTATGCCAGGGCGTTTGAAAAGCTAGGGTATGAGGTACTTTTTATCTCAAATCCTATCTCGCCTATACATAAAATTTTTGCAAATAGCAACGAGCTAAAAGAGCGGGAAAGAATTTATAAAAAAGGCGGCGAGCGCGCAGGCGGCATTTTTTATTATGTTCCGCGCTCCCTTTTTACTCCTCAAAACAAGCCGTTTTTATCGTCAAATTTTATCTTAAACAATTGGCAAAATTTTACGCGTCCGAATTTATTAAATTTTATAAAGGAGCGGGGTTTTAATGAGGTTGATATATTGTGGTTTGATAGCCCATTGTTCGGCTTTTTGCTAGATTCTGTAACTTATAAAAAATCGATTTTAAGGATAGCCGATTATTCAAAAGGTTTTAATGCAGTTTCTGATACGCAGTTTAAAGCCGAGATAAATATCGCGAACAAGGTAGATGCAGTCATTTATACGGCTAAAAATTTAAAAGAAAAATATGCCGAGATAAAAGATAAATCTAAAATGAAATATGTGCCAAATGGCATTGATCTTGATTTCTTTAAAGCGGCAGATAGGTCTTTGCCGCAGGAGCTTGAAGATATTCCTGAGCCTAGGGTAATTTACGTAGGCGCAATACATGATTGGTTTGATGTGGATTTAGTATATTACTGTGCTAAAAATTTGCCAAATTATAGTTTTATTATAATAGGTCCGGAGCAAAAAGACCTATCTTTACTTAAAAAGCTAAAAAACGTGCATATTTTAGGCTCTATTCCATACACTAAAATCCCCGCGTTTTTATATAATTCGCAAGTGGGCATAATTCCTTTTAATGTTAAGGATTATCCTGATTTAGTAAATAATATCAATCCGCTAAAGGTATATGAGTACTTTGCTGCCGGAATTCCCGTTGTTGCAATTAGCTGGCAAGAACTAAAGCAACTTGAAGATTTGGTTTTTTTGTCTAATTCGAAGGAGGATTTTATGCTTAATATAGAAAAATCTATGCATTCAGATAAGGATAGAATGGATAAAGCCGCTAATTTCATAAAGGATAATGATTGGAACGCAAAAATACAAAAAATATTGAATTTACTTTTCTCTATATAATAGCTTTTACTTTGTATTGCTTAAATAATTTTGTTGATAGATTTAGCCTATTTTATTTTGGCTCATATGCGTATATATATAAGGCTTTAATTTATTTAATATGGTTATTTATAGCTGTTTTTTCTTTTAGAAAAAAGACTTCCATATATATGAATATTTTTATTTGCATATTATTTATTTATATGTTTTTTGATATTAAAATCGGAGCTGTTGCCTTTATAACATATTTTTTACCAGTTATTGCAACCTTCTTTTTCTTTTCAAATTGTATTAGATCAAAAACTCAAATTAATTTTATTATTTCTGGGCTGGGTTCTTTTTTTATATTATCGGTTTTTTATGCTGTATTTAATGAGATATTTGGCTATGCCGACTTCGAAAAAGAGGCTTTTAATTTGTTGGGTAACTTATTTGAATCGGATGGAGAAATTAGAACAAGATCATTTTTTGTGGGGGAACAGACTTTATACATATATGGCATTTCTATTGTCGTGCTATCTTTTATTTTTAGGAATAAATATAAATATATTTTTTTATTGGCTCTTGTAGCTCTATCTTGCTTTCATATTCCTAAAAACCCATTGATGTTCGTTGTTATCCTTATTTCTATGCTATTTTTCTTAAAAATTAAATTTAATCCTATGTTATTTCATATATATTTCTTTGCAAATATTTGTATATTATATTATTTTGCGACAATCACATATCTTTCAGGCGTGTGGTCTTTATACGGCTCCTGGCTTTATTATACTCCTTTTGGTGCACCTAGTGTTATAACTAGATATGAAATCTGGGATAATGCTATCTCTCTCTTCTTTGCTAATCCTTTTGGATATGGTCTTGGAGCGGCTTCGTATGTTTTTGGCAACGCAAAGATTATTACACCCCATTCTGAATATTTAAAAGCACTTATAGAGCTTGGAGTACTTGGCTTTTGTGTATTTTATGCATTTTTATATCATATAATAAAGATGGCTTGGTTATTATATATAAAAATGAAAGATAATATATTTTTATATTTTATAGCATATATTTTTGCTTTTGTTTTTATAAGCTTTTTTAATGATCATTTTTTTGGAAATGCTGAGAAGCTGTTTTTTTGGATGATTACCGGATTGATATATAACTTTAACGATAAAGCATTAAACGGGAAATTTGATGCTTCTATTAAACAAAAGTAGATTGATATATTTTTATAAGGTTTTAAAATGAAGAAAATACTTTTATTATCACTTAGGGCCGATCACGGCGGTGGCCCAAAACACGTCGATCTGCTTATAAATAATTTATCCAGCGATATGGAGATCTTTCTGGCTTGTCCGAAAGATAAGCCCTATTATAATATGTGGAGCGAGTCAAAAAAGGTTAAAGATATATTTGCCCTGCCGCACAGAAAATTTAGTGTAAAAAAACTCCTTGGGCTAAATAAATTTATAAAAGATAACGATATAGAGATAGTTCATTCTCATGGCAAAGGTGCGGGCATCTATTCGCGGATGCTTAAAATTTTAAATCCAAGGCTAAAGATAGTCCATACTTTACACGGCGTTCATATTGGAGAATACGGCTTTTTGAAAAAGAGTGTATATATTTTTTTGGAGCGGTTTTTAACGCTATTTACCGATAAATTTATAAATGTTTCAAATAGCGAAAATAGCCTTTGTTTAAAGCTTAGACTATTTAAAAAAAGTAAGTGCGAGATCGTATATAACGGCATAAAAGCTCTTTTAAAAGATGATCATGCCAAGATAAAATTTAATCTATCGGAAAAAAGGGTAGTTACAACTATTTCGAGATTCGATTATCAGAAAAATATGTCCTTGGCGTACGAGATAGCTCAAAATTTTAAAGACAACTCAGACATCGTTTTTTTGTGGCTCGGAGACGGCGACGATAGGACAAAATTTGAATCTATGGCGCAAAAAGACGGCGTAAATATAATCTTTACCGGCTTTACCGACGAAATACCCGCGTATCTATCCGCTACGGACATATACCTGTCTACTTCTAGGTGGGAGGGGCTACCTTATGCGCTCATAGAGGCGCAGTCGCTCGGCATCCCGATAGTAGCGACAAACGTCGTGGGAAATAACGAAGTCGTAGAAAACGGCAAAAGCGGATTTTTGTTTGAGAGCGCACAGCAGGCGCGCCGGGATATAGAAATTTTATTAAATGATGAGAAAATATACGGTAAAATGCGAAGCGAAGTGTTGCTAAATTTTAAAGATAAATTTGATATCGGCATCGCGATTCGTAAAGTGGAAAAAATTTACGAGCAGATATTTGAAAATAAATAGATCAATTAGGGAGCAGTAATGAAAAAAGCCCTTATTCACGACTGGTTTAGCACCTATGCGGGCGCGGAGAAATGCGTCGAGAGTTTTACCGATATCTGGGATGATTTTGAAATTTATAGCCTCATCGACTTTTTAAGCGATACCGACAGAGATAAAATTTTAAAAGGCAAGCGCGCCCACACGAGCTTTATCCAGAAGCTGCCCTTTGCGAAGGATAAATACCGCAACTACCTGCCGCTATTTCCGCTCGCGATCGAGCAGTTTGATCTAAGCGACTATGATGTCGTGCTATCCAGCTCGCATGCCGTTGCAAAGGGGGTTCTCACACACTCAAATCAACTCCACATCGCTTATGTACACACGCCGATCCGCTACGCGTGGGATCTGTATCATCAGTATTTGCGAGAAAGCGGGCTGGATCGCGGTTTAAAGGGCATGTTGGCGAAGTATTTTTTACATAAAATTAGGCTTTGGGACGCGAGCACCGCAAACCGCGTGGATCACTACGTCGCAAATAGCCGCTACATCGCGCGCCGTATCAAAAAAACATACGGCAAGCCCAGCGACGTCATCTATCCGCCCGTGGACGTGGATAAATTTACGCTGCGCGAAGCCAAAGAGGAGTTTTACCTTACCGCCTCGCGTATGGTACCGTACAAAAAGATCGATCTCATTGTAGAGGCATTTTCGCAGACTGATAAAAAGCTGCTCGTTATCGGCGATGGTCCCGATATGGCAAAAATAAAATCAAAAGCGGGCAAAAATGTCGAACTTTTGGGCTTCGCAGATGATGAAACGATGGCGGATCTTATGGGGCGGGCTAAGGCGTTCGTTTTTGCCGCAGAGGAGGACTTCGGCATTACGCCGGTGGAGGCGCAGGCATGCGGTACGCCGGTGATCTGCTTTGGGCGCGGCGGCGCTCGCGAGACGGTGATTGATGGCGAGAGCGGGCTGTATTTTATGGAGCAAAACGCAAAGGAGCTGCTCGCCGCCGTAGCTAAATTTGAGCAAAATTATGATAAATTTGAGCCTGTAAAAATCAGAGAAAATTCTTTAAAATTTTCGCGCGCGCGCTTTGAAGCCGAGATCAAAAGCTACGTCGAGAAAAAATATGAGGAATTTAAGGACGGCCTAAATGACTAATATAATCCTAAGCGGCGGCAGCGGCACGAGGCTGTGGCCCATCAG
>NZ_CALKTS010000164.1 GCF_937997595.1 uncultured Campylobacter sp.
ACACTGTTCAAGATTATAGCGGCAACGATACGATCAGATTTAAAGAGGGGATTAGCGCGAATGACCTACTAGTAAAAAGAGCAGACAAGGATATAAATAGCCTTGAAATTTCTATCAAAGGAACCGAAGATAAATTAACTATAAAAGATATCTATTGGAATGAAGGAAGAAACTACTACGGTAATATAAATAATTTCGAATTCGCAGATGGAACAAAACTCTCCCTTCATGAATTCGAAACACAAACTATGTTTAAAGGAACCGACGGTAACGATATCATTAGAGGGTCAATTGCCAATGATGAAATTTATGGCGGCAAGGGCAACGACACTCTTTACGGTCAAGAAGGGGATGATACCCTCTATGGTGGCGAAGGCAACGATACCTTGGCCGGATATTACGGCAACGACATCCTTTATGGCGGCGAAGGCGATGATATCCTTTACGGAGAGCATGGCGACGATATCCTAGAAGGCGGATCCGGTAATGATAGATTGGAAGGTGGCGAAGGCAACGATACCTATGTATTCGGCAGAGGCGACGGAGTAGACACTGTTCAAGATTATAGCGGCAACGATACGATCAGATTTAAAGAGGGGATTAGTAAAGAAAACATCACCTTCCAAAGGGTCGCCAATGATCTGGTATTAAAATACGGCGATAACGACACCGTCCGCATAAATAATCAATTCGGCGGCGGTGCTATAGAGCAGATCGCGCTTGCTAGCGGAGAGTATATCACTGCCAGCAAAATCAATAAGATCATCGAAGATCTCAACGCTTACGCCTCAAATAACGGCATGAGCAATATCTCGATGGATGATATGAAAAATAATCCGGATATCATGCAGATGTTTGCGAGCGGCTGGGGGAATTAATCGCCGCCCCCCGCCCCCCGTCCACTCTAACCCAGGGCTGCGCACTCTCAATGCTACATGTTGCTCTGCTAACGACTACTCGTGAAACGCCGCCGGTTGCTCGCAAAGGCTACCGGCGGTAACAATCTCGCCCCTCGCAGATATATTGTTTTTTTGTTCGCTTGGATTGTCGCCATCCGCTATGATAAAACAACCTCTCAGATGAAAAGTAGCTGTTCAAGCGGGTATCCAACCAGGCGAGACAGGTAACCGCTCGGGTAAGGGCTGCTGTTCAAATTGCGCATTTAACCAGAGGCTCACATGCTAGAACGAACAGCAGCTCAATATAGAGGCAGCGGCTATCCACTCTGCTTCGGTACTACATTAAAAAAATTTATCAAGAGGACGTCCTTGCTTGCGCTAAATTTAAAGTAAGGCTGTGCTAGGACAGATGGGATAGGTAGTTCTACTCAAACGAAGCTTGAGGGTATCGGTGTAGTTGCTCCTACCCTCTAGGACAGGCAGGATAGGAGTCACTCAAACAAGCAATGTATTTGAGCGAAGACTTACCCATTAGGGTAAAATATCCACTTGCCATCCTGCCCTTTCTCTATCTTACGCTAAGTCCTTCATCCAAGTATTTGATGACAGGATAGATAAATAGCTCTATTACCCGTCTTTTGCCTACTTTTACTTCGGCAGTTACGCTCATACCGGGCTCGATCTCCTTTTTGATCCCATCTACGATCAAAAATGTAGAATCCGGTCTGATCTTTACTTCGTAAATCTCTCCTAGCTTCTCGTCATTTATCGCATCGTTTGCTATGTGAATGAGCTTACCTTCTAGCTTGCCGTATTTTTGAAAGTCGAAGGTCTGAACCTTAATGGCTACGCTTTGATTATTTTCCAGATAGCCTATGTCTTTATTAAGCACGTTTGCTTTGATGATTAAAGGCTTATCGCTAGGCACTATAGAGATTAAATTTTCTTGATTTGTGATGGCGGTTCCTTGCGTATTTACAAGTAGCTTCCCCACAAAGCCGTCAACCGGAGAGGAGATGATCTGCTGTCTGGTTTGAAACAAGATCGCGTTGATCTCCGCTTTTAGCGAGCTTGCTTCCTTCTGTTTAGCAAGCATCTCATCGAGCCACTTGGATATACTTTGGCTTTTAAAGGCCTCAAGCTCCTTAGCTAGCTCATCTAAATTCGCCCTTTGCTCGGCAAGCTTTTCTTTTGAAATTTTAAGATTGGAGTTTAGCTCGATTACCTTGGATTTCAGTTCGTATAGATCCTTGCGCGCTATTATATCTTTTACCTTATTTAGATTATTCAGCCGCGCTTCATCTATCTTTAAAATTCCGCTTAGTCTCTCGACTTCTAAATTGGTGGAATTTATCCCCATTTGCAGAGCTTGCATTTTTAGATTATAGACGTTTATGCTCTCTTCGTAGTTTGATTTTTGCGTATTGTATAAGCTCAGTTCATCTGCGCTGATATTGGCATCTAAGCTTTTGCCCGAGCTTAGAGCATCAAGCCTTTTTATCGAGTATTCAAGTAGGGCTAGGCTCTCTTGCTTGGTGGATAAATTTACCGTAGAGACGCTAGGATCGATTAAAATAAGATGATCGCCCTTTTTTACTCTATCGCCCTCTTTAACTAAAATTTTAGAAACGACGCCGCTTTCGAGAGATTTTAAAATTTTGATCTCGCCGTCGGGCACGACCTTACCGTTAGCACTTACTACGATATCCACTTTGGCAAACACCATCCACAGCACGGCAAATATCAAAGCCCCGCAAGCTATCCATAAAATTGATCTTCCCAAAGGGTTTTGCGGAGCATCCTCTATCTCGATTAAAAGAGGCTTAAACTCGTTTGAATCATCCTCTATTCTTTTGAAAATTTTTAGCATTGTTTGCAACTTTAATCTAATAAATTATTTCATAGCATGGCTATTGCGTTTAAATATCGCTAATATTTTTATGGCGTCTTTGCTTACGCGAAACGGCACAGTATAGCCTTTAAAAACTAGATCCCTAGTATCTTTACGATTTAGCTTAGGATTTTTTCTAAAACTATACGGGCGATTTGGAATGTCTGAAATTTTAACAATCAAATCATCTGCAAATTTAGCCGCCCTTTCGGGACTATCTTGCGCGATAAACATAATAATTTTATCCAAATCATTAAGGAATTCTTCGCTATAGACAAGATTCATATCTTAGGCCATTTTTTTAAAAAGCTTATTTAAATGCTCCAATAGCTCCTCGTGCGAGCGATATTTCAGCTCGCCTCTATCGTCGGCATCTGAAATTTCCATAAGTCTAGCTTCATCCTGCGGGCTTAAATAATTCAGCTCATTATAGCTTATAACGGCGGTAGGATCATTTGCGATTATATCCTCTATGGCTTTAAGCGTTTTAGCGTTTGACGTTTGAATATTTATCGATGCAAGCATAGTTTATCCTTGTAGAAATCTAATTGAATTATGCCATAAATTTATAATAAAGCTCTTAAGCTTTGTGCGTATAACAAACGTATTAAAAATATGGGTTCAAGAAAAACATACTCAAATTTAAAGATAAATCTTTCATTAGCGCTACATTCATTCGCAGCTCTCATCTCATCCAAGCCTATCCTAGTTGCTTATCATATAAGCTCTTGTAGTAGCCGCCCAGAGCCATTAGCTCCTCGTGCTTTCCGCGCTCTACGATCTCGCCCTTATCTAGCACTAAAATTTCATCGCAATTCTTAACGGAATTTAGCCTATGGGCGATGATGATGAAGGTTTTTCCCTTTTTGATCTCGCTTAAATTCTTATTGATAATGCTTTCGCTTTCGTAATCAAGTGCGGAGGTCGCCTCATCAAAGATTAAAATTTTAGGATTATTTATGAGCGCTCTAGCGATTGCGATGCGCTGTTTTTGTCCGCCGCTAAGGCTCGAGCCGCGCTCGCCTACGAAGGTATCGTAACCCCCTGCAAGCTCTGCGATAAAATCATGAGCGCCCGCGATCTTACTAACCCTGATGATCTCCTCCATACTCGCTCCGCTTGCGGCAAAGGCGATGTTTTCTTTGATGCTGCCGCTAAATAGATAGTTTTCTTGAAGGACTACGCCGATGTTTTGCCTCAAAAGATATGGATTTAGATGTCTGATATCTATGCCGTCGATATAAACGGCGCCCGAGCTTTGCAGATAGAGCCGCTCGATCAGCTTCGTAATCGTGCTTTTGCCGCTGCCGCTTCTACCGACTATGCCTACGCTTTTGCCCGGTTCTACGTGAAAGCTGATATCTTTTAGCACTAAATTTAGATCCGGTCTGTATCTGAAATTTACGGCGTCAAATTTTATATCTCCTTCTATATTATTTAGCGCAATGGGTTTATCGGTGCTCTGCTCGGTTGGAGTATTTAATATATCTCCTAGCCTATCAACGCTAAGAAGGGCTTGCTGAAACTCATTCCAAAGACCAACTAGCCTCATTACAGGAGCGCTAAATTGCCCCGCAAACATCTGAAAGGCGATGAGTTGACCGACGCTTAGCTTGCCTTCGATTACGAGCCCCACGCCGAAGTATAAAATGCAAAGCGTCATAAGCTTTTGCAGTGCGGAGGCAAAGCCGCTTGCGACGTTGCTTAAATTTGAAAGATTAAAAGATGAGCGGACGTATCTGCCTAGATTTTCCTCCCACATCTTTTGCATGCTGCCCTCGATCGCTAGAGATTTTACAGTCTGCATTCCGGTTACTGCTTCTACGAGATAGGAGTTTGAAGCGGCTCCCATTTGAAATTTATCCTCTAATCTCCTTCTAAGCACCGGCGTGATAAAAAAGTAGATCGCAGCAATTACGCTTATAAATGCGATTGCGATCAGCGTGAGTTTAATGCTATAAAGCAGCATCATAAAGACAAATACGAAGCTAAATAAAATATCAAGTAGCACGCTAACGCTTTTATTTGCGATAAACTCTCTTATGCTATCTAGTTCTCGCACTCTAGCTACTATGTTTCCTACCTTGCGGTTCTCAAAGTAAGTCATCGGAAGCAGAGCCAAATGGCTAAAAAGCTCGCTACCGAGCCTAGCGTCAATTTTAGTGGTAGTGTGCGCGAATATATAATTTCTACTTAGACTTAAAAGCATCTCAAATATGATAGTTGCCAAAAATGCAAATGCAATGACGTTTAGCGTGCTGATGCTATGATGAGTTAAAACCTTATCGAGCACCACCTGCGTAAAAAGAGGTGTAACAAGACCAAAAAGCTGCATGATAAATGAGGCCAAAAGCACTTCAAATACCACTCTTTTAAAGCTTAACATCCGCTTGTAAAACCAGGCAAAGCCAAATTTAATCTGAGAATTCAGAGTTTTATGAGCTAGCACGATAAACTCGCCGCTACAAAGATCAAATAGCTCGCTAGCATTAAGCTCTTTTACGGAATTTCCGCCGTCAAATACGATAAATTTAATAGCTGCTTCTTGTCCTTGCGAGGATTTGGATGAGCGGGGAGCGTTAGTCTCTTTGGCGGAGGAATGGGGTGCGCCCGCGGAGAAGGAAGACGGCGCGCTAGAAGAAGATGATGTATCGGAAGATAACGATGCGGACGAAGATGAGTTTAAAGAATTTGTCGTGTCGCTGTTAGAGCTCAATATCTCCTTGGAATCTGCCGTATCTTTGGAATTTGCGCTATTTAGATCGGCTGCCGTCTTGTTAGTATTTGCCGCTTTAATATCCGCTTTACTTTGCTGTTCGATCTTTAGGACGTTAAAGTAGCTTCCATCCTTTTTTTGAAGGATAAAGGGCGGCTTATAGCGCATCAAAT
>NZ_CALKTS010000165.1 GCF_937997595.1 uncultured Campylobacter sp.
TCCCACTCTTAAAATTTACCTTCTGTAGCCAAGGGTGCGCTGGATAACACGACGTCGGTATTTTCGTCTCGCTCTAAATTTACCTTCCGCCGCACCGCTAAATTTAACCGCGCCGCAAACTGCGTTTTCTAAGGTAGCCATAAATCCAGACTCCGAGCAATAAAACCGCCGCGAGGCAATACATATAAAAGGCCGCGCCGTTTTCATACTCCACGTCCTGCGCGCTAAAGACCTGCTGCGACATCTCGGGGTTTCGCGCCGCCTCGTCCGCGATCTGCGCCATCACCTCATCATCATGCACATCCAGCGTGATCTTTCGCAGATCGATGAAATTCGTCCGCTTATCCAGATGCCTGCCGCTGCGGCCCGTGACGTAAACGCTATGCGAGTAAAAATTTAGATAATAAAATCCCGCGTCGTCCTTCAAAAGCCTTTCCGAGATCTGCCGCACGTCGCCTTTAAACGGATTATCTCCCGCCCTTTTTAGTGCGCTTAGCTTACCGCCCTCCCCGCCAAATTTATAATAAACGTACCAAAGCGCGTCTTTTATCCAGCCCTCGATGCCGCTACCGCGCGGGCGATTTAAAATTTTATCCTTGCTTAGATAAAATATGCCGTTTTTGCTCGCAAACAGCATGTATTCTTGATGCCCGCTCTGAAAATTTAGCGGCGTATAGGGCTCGTTTGTAGCCTCAAACCTCTCGCCGTTCATCAGCACCGCGCCCGTAGCGGGATCAAAAAGAAACTCTATGCCCGAGTTTGGCTCCACGAGATACATCTGCTCGCTAGGCGTGAAATTTAGCCTCTCGCCGTCCGCATAGACGCTGCGTCCGTCGCTTAGCCACCGATCGACCGGGCGAAAGTGCGCGGGCGAGCCGGAGCCGTCTTCGTGTATGATTTTTAACCTTATCTGTTTTAGATTTTTTGCGTCGGCACCCGCTAAAATTTTACCCTCGTAAAATACCCGCTCGCCGTCGGTGGCGACGTAAGGGCTCTCGGTCAGAGGCGAGATGGGCGCGCTAGTATCCAGCCTCGCGTAGGGGTAGTTGTACTCCTGCGGCCATTTAGAGAGCCCGAAGGCGTGAAAAAACACCTTGTAAATGTAGCTTATCGCGCCGCCCGTGCGCTGCGTGACGTCCGAGCAGAAATAACTCACGCGCCCGTCGCTGTAGTATCGCGCGCCGATCTTTTGTGTGCGGGCGGGATCGAGTCCCGACATCTTGCGAGCGCCGCAAAATACGCTACTAGCGTCCATGCCGACGTTTGTGTAGGAGTATCTGCCGGTATCAAGCGCGCGAAAGCTCGCCGCGTCCGCGCCGCCCTCTAGCTCGTAGGGAGCGAGATTCCAAGAGCGTAGATAAATTTTGCCGCCGATGTCGTAATAATCGCTTCTGCCGATCTTTTGCGCGTCCGCGGGCAGCTCGCGCGAGCGGTCATACACCGATAGCTCATAGATAAAAACGAGCGAGACGAAGAGCGGCACAAAAAGTACCGCAAATAGCAGCTTTAGCGCCTTTTTATCAAACCTGCTTAAATTATCTGCCTTTTTCATAAGGCAATTATATATCTTGCTAGTTTAAAACGTTAGAAATTTGCGAGCGTTTGCAGGGGAAATTTTAAAATTTAGGACGCAGTAAATTTGGCGGCGAAAGCTGCGGGTAAATTTGACGCCGAAATTTTAGCTCAAATTTACCCGCAACCGCGCGAAACGACTCAAGCTCCGTGCAAATTTCACTTAGTACCCGTCAAAATGCTTGGTCTTTGGCAGCACCAAATTTAGCGTAATGCCGATAAGCGCGCCAAGTCCCACGCCGCTAAAGCTCATAGCGCCAAAGTCCAGCACCATGCCGCCGATCGCGCAGACGAAGATGAGCGCGACGATGATCATATTGCGCGGCTCGGCTAGATCCACGCCGTTTTTGATCAGAGTCTCCATGCCCACGCTCGCGATGATACCGAAAAGCAGCAACATAATACCGCCGATAACGGGAGCGGGGATCGTGGAGAGCGCGGCGCCGAGCTTGCCCACGAAAGCTAGCAGTATCGCCGTAAGCGCGGCAAAAGTCATGATGGCGGGATTGTAGGCCTTTGTGATGCTAACTGCGCCCGTAACCTCGGAGTAGGTGGTGTTTGGCGGGCCGCCAAAGCAGCCTGCTAGCGATGTCGCGAGTCCGTCGCCCAGCAGCGTGCTTTTAAGCCCCGGATTTTTTAGGAAATTTTCCTTCGTGACGTTGCTGATCGCAAGCATATCGCCGATGTGCTCGATCGCGGGCGCGATGGCGATAGGCACCATGTAGATCACGGCTTCGAGCTTAAAAACCGGCGCGGTGAAATGCGGCAGCACAAACCACGGCGCGGACAAAATCGGCGTAAAATCCACGATGCCGATAAATAGCGACGCGCAGTATCCTACCGCGATGCCGCAAAGTATCGGCACGAGGCGCAGCATGCCGCGGCCAAACATCATAACGACGATAACCGCCGAGAGCGAGATGAGCGCGATGGTAAGCGACTGCCCCTGCGTATAAAGCGCCTCCTTGCCCTTGCCCATGACCATATTTACGGCTGCGGGCGAGAGGATGAGGCCGATCGTCATGATGACGGGGCCGACGACCACGGGCGGTAAAATTTTATGCAAAAACCCCTCGCCTTTGAGCCTAATGAGCAGGCTTAGAACCACGTAAAATAGCCCCGCCGCGATCACTCCGCTCATCGTCGCGGCAATGCCCCACTCCTTGACGCCAAAGCTAAGCGGCGCGATGAACGCAAAACTGGATGCGAGAAAGATCGGCGGGACGTGTTTGCGCGTGATGAGCTGAAACAGCAGCGTGCCGATGCCCGCCGTAAACAGCGCCACGGACGTATCAAGCCCCGTTAAGATCGGCACCAGCACGAGCGCGCCAAACGCGACGAATAAAAACTGCACGCCGACGAGAGCGTCGCGTAGCCTGAGATTGTAGCCTTCGTATTTTTCCATCTTCTCCTCTTTTATCTTTGCGGCTTGCCTCGCGAGCGTCTTTAACGGAGCTAGTAAAAATTTAGCTTGATAGGCCATATACCTTATCTTTGCTAAATTTTTACGTCGCAACCCTTAAATCCATCTCGCGATCCTTCGCCTTGGCTCCTGTATTAAAATTTATAATACACCGACATTCTGTAAAATTTTAACTCGCCGCAGTCGCGGACGAATAGTCCACTCCTTTGCAAGCACTAAAAATTTATCGAAACTACACATCATCTGTCTTAAATATTTTCAAAATTTATGCCTTTCCACCTCATTTTACCGCGAATTCCATCCAAAGCCCACGATTGCGCTCCTTTATTCGGCTCATTTCCACCTCGTCTAAAGAAAAAATACTACGCCTTAATTTTTAAATCTGACACATCAAAAATTTTGATCTACCCGGTCGCAGACGGGCAGTCCGTTCCACCCTCGGCCGTCAACCACCTGCGACTCATCTTAAATGTTTTAAAATTTTACGACCTCGCTTTAAAATTTCGCACTCAAGCTTAAAACGAAATTTTAAATCAGAGCCGCTACGCCACATCATATACAAGCGCCCTTTTGCTGCGATTTTGCGTCGTATCAGATGCGCGAAGCCGCAAGGCGAAAATCAAGCCCATAAAATTATTGGGCAAAGCCGCATAAGCAGAACCAAACAAACAACGACCAAAATCCGCAAACCAGCAACTAAATTTCACAAACATAGCGGATAAATCAAAACTATGCAGGCCGAATTTACCGCTAAAATTTAGCGAGTAAATTCCGTCGCACGGCTATTTTTGCGCAGCAGATCCTTCAGGCTCGCTCTTACGTCCTTGCCACGCAGAATTTGCGCGACCTCGGTAGCGATCGGAGCGTAGATCTTGTGCTTTGCCGCGATATTTACGACCGCTTCGGTCGTAGCTACACCCTCGGCGACCTCGCCCAACTCGCGCAGAATTTCTTCGAGCCCTTTGCCGCGCGCAAGTCCTAACCCCACGCGGTAGTTTCGCGATAGCACACTCGAGGCGGTCAAAAACAAATCACCCACACCACTTAAGCCTAAAAAAGTCTCGTCTCGGGCACCGAAAAACTTGCCAAAGCGCGCGATCTCTACGATGCCGCGTGCGATCAAGCTCGCTCTAGCGTTATTTCCGAGCTCGAGCCCATCGCAAACGCCGCTAGCGATGGCGATGACGTTTTTATACGCGCCGCACACCTCTGCGCCAATGATATCGCCACTAGTGTAGGTCTTGATGTAGGCAGGGAAGGCGCTTGCGAAAAGTTCAGCTAGATTTTCGTTACACGAGCTTACGACGAGCGCGCAAGGCAGCTTCTGCATGACTTCGGTGGCAAACGACGGACCTGATAGATAAGCAAGATTGCCGCGTGCAACATACGCTTCAAAAATTTCGTTCAAAAACCTGCCGCTAGCCACGTCAATGCCCTTGGAAGCGACTAGAATTTTTTGATTTTTGTAGGTGAAATTTTGATCCAGCCACTGCGCGGTTTGCTGCGCTGCGAGCACAAACACCAGTGCTTCGCATTCCAGCGCTTCGCTCACGCTTACAAAATGCGGAATTTGTCTTGGCGTGCGCGAAGTGATGACGCATTCGTTTTTTGCGCTAAGCGCGTCAAAAAGTGCGCTACCCCATTTGCCCGCGCCGATAACCGCGATTTTCATTATGTTCCTTTTTAAAAATTTATTCGCAAATTTGCGGTTTTTCAAATTTCATTCTCTTGAAATTCCCACTCTTTGAAAATTTAGCCCAAAAGCGCCGACATGAGCCTGTGCAAACGCTAGCCGAAGCCACGCTTTAAAATTCGCTTTTTGAAATTTCATCTCGTCAAAATTTCGTCTCATTAAAATTTTGCGCTTTTGAAATTTACTCAGCAAAAACTTCGCTTTTTTAAAATTTACCTCGCTAAAATTTCATACTTTTAAGATTTTGCTCTTCCGCCAAAAAACACTTTCACAAAAGGCGCGGCAGTGAACGAATGAGGATTTTGAAACTCCATTATACGTTTTAAATTTCACTCGTGTATCGCCGAAGCAAATCAAATTTTTAAAAATTTTAATCAAACGCCCGATCGCAAATCGCGCTTTTAAATCCGCTTAAATCTATCAAAGCGTGCTTTGAGCCCAGATGATCTTGCGGTCGCTCGCCACGTTATCGTTTGGCGTAAAGTTTGCAGCACACACATCCGACGCAGCGATTGATTAAATTGAGCCTGCACATCGACTCGCCGCTCAAATTCGACCCTGCGTATTCGACCCTACCTGCCGCACCCCGAGCTTCCGTTCTTGCTTCCTCAAGCAGAGTAATTTTACGTATTCCCTGCGAGCTTTACCGCGCTTTGATGGTAGCCGTAAATAAAATTTTTTAACTGGTGCCTTCTTAAACCACTCCGTCGCAGACCGACACTCGCGCAAACGATCCACACGAGAAAAAACGAGCTCAAAAGAACAAAACGTGCGCGAGGAGAGCGGATAGCCGCCGAGATCGCACCGAATGAAATTATAATATAACACACAAAAGCCTTCGTCATTGGCGCCTGAAAGCTTTAGCTTGAAGCAAAACGCTGCGAGCGGATTTAAAATTTTATCCCTAAGGGCTTCATCTATTGCATGCATCGCACCCCGCCTTTAATTCGCCTTTTGCCGCCGCAAAAGCTGCGAAATCAGCCCAGTTTCTGTTTCAAAAGCTCGTTCACCTTCGCAGGATTAAACGCGCCCTTGCCCTCTTTCATCACTTGGCCTACGAAGAAGCCGAATAGCTTGTCCTTGCCGCCGCGATAGTCTGCGACCTTGTCCTCGTTTTCGCTCATCACGCGCGCTATGATCTCCAAAATCGCGCCGTCGTCGCTTACCTGCCTCAAGCCTAACTTGTCGATGACCGAGCTTACGGCCTCGTCGTGCTCCATTAGATAATCAAGCACCTCTTTAGCGGCCTTTTGCGACACTGCGCCGCCTTCGATCGCGCTTAAAAGCTCATTCATCTTCGCGCTACCTACGGGCGAGTCCTCGATCGTAACGCCATTTTTAAGCCTGCCCGCAAGCTCGACGGTAAGCCAGCTGACGCAGAGCTTCGGCTCGTGCCCCGCGGCGATCAGATCCTCAAAAAATCGCGCGTTTTCGTAGGTCGAGATTATGATCTCGGCGTCCTTCTCTTTAACGCCCAGCTCGCGGACATAGCGTACTTTTTTTTGATCCGGCAGCTCGGGGATCTGCCGCGCAGCAGCCAGCATCTCGTCATCCACGATCACGGTTAGCAGGTCGGGATCGGGGAAATAGCGGTACTCGGCGCTGTCTTCTTTACTACGCATCGGCTTGGTGATGAACTTAGCGGTGTCAAAAAGGCGGGTTTCTTGTACGACCTCTTGCTCATATTTGCCGTCCTGCCACGCTTCGATCTGACGCTCGATCTCAAACTCGATCGCCTTTTGGATAAATTTAAAGGAGTTTAAATTTTTAATCTCCACGCGCGTGTAGAGCTTTTGCTCGCCTTGCGGGCGGATGCTGACGTTTACGTCGCAGCGAAACGAGCCTTCTTGCATGTTCGCGTCGCTGATATTTAAAAAACGCAAAATGCTATGGAGTTTTTTTAGATACGCGACCGCCTCATCCGCAGAGCGCATATCAGGCTCGCTTACGATCTCCAAAAGCGGCGTGCCGGCGCGGTTTAGATCGACTAGGCTGCGCGAGCTTTCGTGATTATTTTTGCCCGCGTCCTCCTCCAGGTGCGCGCGCGTGATGCCGATGCGCTTGCTCTGTCCCTCCGCAGCTATAAAAAGCTCGCCGTGCTCGACGATCGGGATCGTCCACTGCGAAATTTGATACGCCTTGGGAAGGTCGGGATAGAAGTAGTTTTTGCGGTCGAATACCGACTTGCGATTGATCGTCGCATTGACGGCGGTGCCGAAGCTGATGGCTTTTTTAACCGCCTCCTCGTTTAGCACGGGAAGAGCGCCCGGAAGCGCCAAGCAGGTCGGGCAGACGTGCGAATTCGCCTCATCGCCGAAGCTCGTGGGGCAGGAGCAAAAAATTTTGGTTTTGGTATTTAGCTGGCAGTGTACCTCCAGGCCGATCACGGTTTCAAACATAAACTTAACCTTTTAGAATAAAAATTTCGCGTAATTTTACAATTTTTTGCTTTAATACTCGCTTGTAGCGGCGCGCGGCGCGGCTAAATTTTAAAATTTAATCGGATAGATTTTTACTCGCCGCCGCTAAGGAGCTTTTCTTTCAGATCGAAAACATCGACCATCAAGCAGGTGATGATGACGCAAATCACGCCCGGAGCGGTGCAGATGAAGAGGAATTTTAACCCCAAAAAATAAAATGACGGATAGGCAAAAAAGACGAATGCGCCGACGAAGATCAATCCGAACGACGCACCCACGAGGAAGTATAAGAAATTTCGCTTAAAATTAATGCTCATCGACGATCACGGCGCCCGCTAGATAAACGTAGCTTAAAACCATGAAAATAAAAGTCTGTAAAATCGCCATAAAAGTAAGCAGCGCGAACGGCACCATCGGTATTAGCGCAGGAGCGAGAGTAAGCATAACGAGCAGGAAGGTATCGTCGCCTTTGATGTTTCCAAAAAGTCGGAACGAAAGCGATACGACGCGCGAAAAATGCGAGACGATCTCTATGACGAACATAAACGGAGCTAGGATTTTCACCGGCCCCATAAAGTGCTTTAGATAGTTGATCACGCCATGCTCGCGAACGCCCTCAAAATGGTAATACAACCAAACGCAAAGCGTAAGCGAAAGGGTTAAATTTAGACTCGCGCTCGGCGACTCAAAGCCCGGCACCAAGCCGATAACGTTACTAAAAAATATCACAAATCCCAATGTTGCGATTAGCGGAAGATATTTTTTGGCTTGTTCCTCGCTACCCATCGCGTCCTTACCGATCGTTAGCACGCCGCTTAAGTAGGCTTCGGCGATGTTTTGCATGCCGTGGGGTACAAGCTGAAGCGAGCGAGTGGAACAAAGCGCGACGGCTACGATGATAGCGACGACCAAAAAGAAGTAAAAAAGGTAGATAAAAGTGTGGTCGTAAGAAATTAAACCGCCGAAAAGGAAGATGTCTTTTAGCATAAAAACCCTTGATCGTTGAAATTTGAGGCGTATTTTACACTTCTATTCGTTAAAGTATATTTAAATTTACGCTAGCGAGTAAAATTTTGAGCTTTGCGAGTTCTTGCACCGCTTTGCTTGCCTAGCACTTTCGTCTAGCTTGCGCGCCATTTATGCGGGAATTTTGCGTTTTTTTAGCATTTAACTTCACATTTTCAGCATTTCAGCAAATGACAAAATTTTAGCTGGTAAGCACGAAATTTGGGGCCATACTGCCAATTCGCCATTATTGCAAATATAGAATTAATCTGGCACATACGGCGAAGCTCTAAGCCGGCTGGCGGTAAAATTTGTGTTTAAAGATACGAAAAGCACGATAAAATTTACCGCGATGGCACCGCGATAAATTCCAAGAATTCCAAGAATTCCAAGAATTCCAAGAATTCCAAGAATTCCAAGAATTCCA
>NZ_CALKTS010000166.1 GCF_937997595.1 uncultured Campylobacter sp.
AAAATTTATATCTGATGTTTGAGAAAAATACGCGACCCTCCTCAGGATAGCCCTCTCTATACTCATAGTTTTTATCGAACAGATTTGATACTCCCGCCTCTACGCTTAAGCTCTCGACGGGCTCATACGTAAGCTTGAGATTGGTTACGCCAAAGCCGGCAGTTTTGTGATCTATATGACTACTTCTGCCGGTGGGCACTCTGTTCCACAAGCTCGAGCTAAGCTCTTGAGAGACGTAAACGCCGAATTTAGGCAGAATTTTATAATCTGCGTATAAAAATCCTTTGTGCTTCGGCAGATCGTAGACGATCGTGCTGTCGCCGCTTTCTTTGTATTTGGCGTTCATATACGTATAATTTGCGCCAAGCTCCAAATCTTGCGTCGCAAAATATGCTGCGGCGAACTCAAAGCCCTTGTAATGAGCCTTATCGACGTTTACGTTCATATCTCTGGTTTGCGCAAACCTAGTAACGCTGGTCGTGCCGATAGCGTCTTTAACTCTGGAGTAAAACACCGAAGTTTCCAGCCTTAAAAATTCTCCAAAATTCCTTTGGTAGCCGACTTCGTAGTGGTTTGCTACTTCGGGCTTTAGGTGCGGATTTGCGAAATTTCGCCCAAATCTCTCGCTATATCTATCTTTCATGCTGGCAAAATAGGTCTTTTTGGCGTAGCTTAAGCTTAGCTCGTCCTCGCCGTCAAAGCTATGTTTGATAGCGGTTTGGTAATTAAAGGCATGTTTCTTGCCTACGTCAAACGAGGTTAGCTTCCAGTTAGCGGGGTTGCCGGCTCCACCTCCGCCACCTTTAAATTGAATGTAGTCTTCGGCCTTAATAGCATCTCTCGTGTCGTAACTAACGCCCAAAATCAGTTTGGTAAAATCGGTAAATTTGTGAGTATCTTCAAGTGCGAAACCGTAGGTTCTATCTATAAAGGTAACGGTGGGTTCGGTGCCGAATCTTCCGATATAGTGGATCTTATGTCCGGAGTGCTTATCGTGTTTGTAGTTTGTGGCGAATTTAAGCGTGTTGCTATCGCTTAGGTCTCCGCCCATTTCCAAACCGAATCCGTATGCGTTATCCTTATACTTGCTATCCTCTTTTTTATCGATATCAAACATTCCGTTTTTAAACTCATCGGCAAAAGCCTTAGTATTTATGTAAAAGCTATTTGCAAATTCCGTATGCGATAGGAAATAGACGCTTTGTCTGTCCCATTGATACCACTCCCATTTGCGATCTTTTTGGCTAAAAGTCAGTCGTATATCTTCCGGCATACATCGGCTGCTCTTTGCTTGCCTTTTGATTTACGTATGCGATCGCGTATTCGTCGGTCTCGTTTGGCGTAAGGCCGAGTTTGATATTAAATTTCTTATCTCGCTGCACGGAGTTATCGCGTCTGCCGCCGTCCTCGTTGCCGTTTGCGTCGCCTTTAAATTTACGCGACATCTGCTGCCCCATATCCTCCATAAAGCTGCCGCCAGCTTGTACGTAAAACAGCTCCTGCTTACTACCGACGTTCAAATCGACATTGTTGCCGTAGGTTTTGCCGCTTCTGCCCGTCTCAAAGCCGTAGCCCAAATTCCCTTCAAGCTCCTTGCTAG
>NZ_CALKTS010000167.1 GCF_937997595.1 uncultured Campylobacter sp.
GCGCGCTCGTGCTGACGTGGCTCGGCGATCACATCGGCGGCTCCTTCGGCAACGCTCTAAGCTTCATCGGATTTTTGCTGCTGCTTAGCCTTATGCTTTGAAAGGCGAATTTCAAACGGCATCCTCACGGAATTTTGCAACTTCAAGCAATTTCAAGTTTCTGAATTTCGCAGAATTCCGCAGCGAGCGGATTTGGGTTTTAAATTGAGGGCGCAAATTCTAAATCCAAATCTCGCGCGGCGCAAATTTGCGCTATAATCTAGCGAAAATCAAAGATTTAAAGGATGCGACTTGAAAATTTTAATCTCGTTTTTGTGCTTATTAAGCTTCATGTTCGCCGAGGCAGCGCCCGCTTTGGCAGAAGGTGCAAACAGCGCTCAAAAAGATCAAAGCCTAGAAATTTTAACCGCAAATTTAAGCACGGCGCTTCAGGAGATTGACGAAGCCGGGCATCGCCCCGATGGTACGCCTTGCGAGAGCATCGTTAGGTTAAGGGCTGCGTTTATGGAGTTTTTGCAAAGCGCGGGCGAGAGCGCTCCGCAAATTTTAAAATCCTTGAGGTTCGCCCCGAATATGGCGATCTCGCAGGACGGCAAGTTTCGGGCATATTCGGTAGATATCAGCACCGGCGGCACGATGGGCGCGAGCTACGTAGCGTATCAATACGTAAGCGGCGGGCAAAATTTCATTATGGATTTTGCAGACAAAGGTGCGCAGCAGATGCAAGAATGCGTTCTTGGCGGCAGGCGGGATTGCGCCTGCGGCGATTGGGCAGTCGGTACCGCATGGGGCGGCGATCGAGTGATAAAAGTTTTTAAAGTTAAAGAAAATCTATATCTTATTTACGGAGGATCAAAGGGCTCTACTAAGCTCACAAACGACGAATTTTGGGCGGTAGAAGCAAGCGAAGCGGGTATAAACCTAGCGAATATATTCCACTACGTCCGTTCATGCGGTGGAGATTGCGACTGCTCTAAAAGGAGCTCTTTGGTGCCGCCGCCGCACGACTCCGCTCGATTCGGCATAGAATATGATTTTTTTTCATATTTAGACGGCAGTGACGAGATAAAGAATAAATACGCTAAAAGGACGTTTTTGACCTTTGAAAACGGCATACTGGGCGCTCTTAAGGTAAAATATAGCGATAAATACCCGGACGGCGAGCTTGTCGATGAATATCAATACTTTAAATTTGACGGCGAAAAATTTACGATAGAGAGTAAAATAATTCATTGCGAGCCCGGTAAAATTATAGAGGAGTTAGTCGCGCCCTCTAGCGCGCAGGGGCTTTGATGGGTACCGTGATGCTTGGCGGGTGCGCTAAATTTTAAGGCGCGACAAAATTTCAAATTTCAGGCGCGTAAGATTTCGGCTGCGAAATTTTAAAATTCTAAATTTCAAAGCGTAAAATTTCAAGGCGCGGATTTTATTTTCAGGATTTCAAATTTTACGGTGCAGAATTTCGCAGTGTGGATTAAAATTTTAAATTTCAAAACGCACGAAATTTTACGCGCCTTAAAATTCCAAAGCACGAAATTCATGAAATTCAAAAGCAGAATTTTAAAATTCCAAATTTTATGGCGCGTGAGGTCGCAGCACGGCGTGTGAAGCTATAGTGCGCGAGGCTGTGACACACAAAGCTGCGGCGAGCCGCCCGCTAGCTCCAAATTCTTTCGTTTAGTTTTAGGTTTTTTACGATCGCTAAAAAGT
>NZ_CALKTS010000168.1 GCF_937997595.1 uncultured Campylobacter sp.
GCAGCCTACCTGAAATCGGCGATAAAATAAGCGATGAAAACTGCGATTACGAAGTGCTGCGAATGGATGGCACAAGAGTTTCGCTCGTAAAAGCGATCAAAAAAGCAGTCGCGCAACCGCAAGAAAACGAAGAAGCGGAGAAAAATAACTAAGTCAAAGTGTAGGCTAATAACATTCCGCCCTGCAATGCTGCGTGCCGGAAATTTCAATCGCTCTGCCACTTGCGACGCTCTCAATCCCCATATAGGGCAAAAATTTATTTGCCGCTCCCGTATAGATGCCCTAATAGCGGGTAGAGGAATTCCCACCGCCCTTCAGAGCGTCATAAAAGTGCTATTTATAAGCGCGCTGCAAACGAAAGGCGAAATTCTACCGCGAAAATTCTGCCAGAGCGGCGCCAGATAAAATTTCTTGATAAGCCTGTTTTCAAATTTTGCGAGATCGTAGATTTTAAAAATTTCAAAATTTCGCGGAATTTTAAAATTTCAATTGATCTAAATTTCTCGGCTAACTTAAATATCAAGCCCTGCTACAAGCCTGGGCTAAGCGGATTTTAAAGCCAAAGTCTAAACGTAAAATTCTAAAATTATTAAAGATAAAATTTTGCCGCGTAGTATCGCAGAATTAACTCTATCGATTTTAATCGTAAAATTTCACCAATCTTACTTTAAAACTTCGCAATTTTAAATTCTAAAAATTCCTCAGTAATCAAGTTGGCACGCCTTAAAATTCCGCATAAATAAATCTTAAATTCCTTTTTGCTACCATAACGAAAATTTTTCACACGGATGGCTTTATGACAAAACACAAATTCTCATCGCGTTGGGCCTTTATCATCGCTTGCGTGGGCTCTGCTGTAGGTATGGCAAATGTCTGGGGCTTCCCTTACAAACTCGGCACGAACGGCGGCGGCGCATTCTTGATAATCTACGTTTTTTTCGTAGCGCTGTTTTCATACGTAGGCCTAAGCGCCGAATACGCGATCGGTCGCCGCGCCAAAACAGGCACGCTAGGCTCATACGAATACGCGTGGAAAAGCCGCGGACTTGGCGCTATCGGTAAGGTTATCGGCTGGTTGCCACTTGCCGGTTCGATGTGTATCGCAGTGGGCTATGCCGTCATCATCGCCTACGTTCTAAAAGCGCTAGTTCAAGCCATAGACGGCTCGCTAATGAGCGAAAATACCGATATGTGGTTCAACTCTTTTGCCCTGACGCCCTACTCCGTGGTGCCTTATCACTGCATAATCGTTGCAGGGACGTTGCTGACGCTGTTTTTCGGCGCCAAAAGCATCGAAAAAACGAATAAAATTATGATGCCGCTATTTTTCGTGCTATTTGCAATTTTGGCAATTAGGGTCGCGACGTTGCAAGGTGCTGCGGGCGGATATGCCTTTCTTTTTGGCGCCGATTTTACTAAGCTAGCAGATCCGATGGTTTGGATTTCTGCGATGGGACAGGCGTTTTTCTCGCTATCGATTACGGGCTCAGGTATGATCGTCTATGGCGCGTATCTATCCAAGGACGAAGACATTGTATCTGCGGCGAAAAATACCGCGTTATTTGACACGCTAGCCGCGATGGTAGCTGCGCTAGTGATGATCCCTGCAGTATTTGCTTACGGAATGGATCCGGCGGCGGGGCCTAAGCTACTTTTTGTAACTCTGCCTAAAATTTTACAAGATATGGCAGGTGGTAGAATTTTTGCGGTGATTTTATTTACTGCCGTGATTTTTGGTGGAATTTCATCGCTTCAAAATATGTTCGAGGTAGTCGCCGAATCGCTAATGCATAAGTTTCCAAGGCTAAGCCGCGCCTTCACGCTTGCGTTATTGTGCGCGATCTGCCTGGGCGCGGGCCTTGGTATGGAAGCGATAAGCTCATGGGGTCCGTGGATGGATTTCGTATCGATTTATATCATTCCGATCGGAGCAGTAATCGGCGCGATATCGTGGTTTTGGGTGATTAAGCGGAATGAAATTTTAGATGAGATCAATCTAGGCGCAGATATGGCTCGCGACAAGCTCTGGTATGATATTGGGCGCTTTGTCTATGTCCCGCTGGCGCTACTTTTATGCATAATCGCGCTTAGTATGCATATTTCGTTTTGAATTAAAATCTTGCTAGATTTAGAATTAATAGTGTTCTCTCGTAATGGAATTTTAGCAAAGCATATTTATAAATCATTGCATTATCCATATAAATAATGTATAATGCAGTCAAAAAGGAGACAATATGACGCGATCTATAAACGTAAATTTTAGAATGGATGCCGAGCTTAAAAAAGGGTTGGAGGAAGTATGCTCTGAAATGGGGCTAAATTTAACTACTGCTTTTACAATATTTGCTAAAAAAGTATTGCAAGAACGCAAAATTCCTTTCGAGCTGACGGCAGATCCCTTTTACAGCCACGAAAATTTATCTCATCTTAAGCGCTCTTTTGACGAATTAAAGGAAAATAGCGGGATTGAGCACGATTTGTTAGAAGCGGACCAATGAAAAAATCTGGTCGCAAGAAGCTTGGAAGGATTATCTGTATTGGCAGGAAAATGATAAAAATATCCTAAAGCGCATAAATAAGTTAATCCTAGATATAGAGCGTAACGGCTACGATTGTATAGGCAAACCCGAAGCGCTAAAGGGCAATTTATCGGGGCTTTATAGTGTTAGAATAGATGGAAAAAATCGGCTCGTATTTAGAATATCTAATGGCGCCATAGAAATAGCTCAGTGTAAAACTCACTATGGAGATAAGTAAAATACGCACAAAAGCATCAATATCAAAGCGGTAGTATTTGTCCCAAAATAAAAACTTTCACACCAAAAAAAGGCGTGGAATTTTAAAATTTTATCTTATTTTATGGCTTAAAATTTTGAAATTCAGTCTGGATTTAAGACAGCAAATTTCGAAATTTTGCCTTTGGCTGCTAAAAAGAAATTTCGTCGTTAAATTTAACAATAGAAATTACTTTTTAGTAAATGCCGTATCTACAAAAGAGTATTATGAGCTGCTACAATATTTCAAGGCGCTAAACGTAAAAATAGAAGATCGGACCGACTTTATACCGC
>NZ_CALKTS010000169.1 GCF_937997595.1 uncultured Campylobacter sp.
CTATCTAACATCATCTCTCAAAGAAATTTAAATATTTTTAATGAAAGAGGTGGGGAGGGCAAGGCTGACGAGATAACTAACGCCTCCTCTTTGATATATGCAAGAGGCGCTCTTAATATCGGTGCTAAAAAGCTAAACAACCGCTCGGTTAACGAGCCCGTAAAGAGGGTTCAAAGCACCGGTTATAATATAGATTTTACCTGTAATGGCGATGGCTGGGGTTGCAGCGGCGTAGCCATACCTTTAAAGGTCAATGCAGCCGAGATTAAAGAGCGTATCCTTAAGAAAAATCCTAATATTAGCCAGGACGAGTTAAACGCTAAGATCATGGAGGAGCTTAGCGAGCAGGATATGAATCTATACGTATTAAGCCTATATAAAAACACCAGGCTTCCGGGGGAGGATACTAGGCTATATGATGCTATAACGTTAAATTTAAAAGACAATCTCTTTAGCATAAGAAGAAGCAAGCCTCATAAGAAGGAGAGATTAAGGCAGATAAGCTACAGCATCAATAAAGAGTATATAACTGAAGATAGCCTAAGTAAATTTATGGGCTCAAACATAATCTCCGCAGGGGATAGCAATCTTAACATAGATGAGCTAAATAACGATAAGAGCGTAATTTATGCCTATAACGATCTGCTCTTAAATGTAAAGAGCCTAAACAACCGCTCTTTAAGTCTAAATCATAGTATAACGAGCCAGGCGGAGTATAGATGGAAACATAAAAGCCACGGCGGTAAAGGCGGCTATAGCGACCAAAAGAATATCTACTACTCCCAGCCTGCTATTATCTCCATAATAGGAGCTAAAAAAGATATAAAAGGCTATGCGGGGGATATTTCAAATTTAAACTCACACGGGCAGATAAACTCTGCTAACGCTCCTACTCTTATAAAGGAAGCTTTTTCTAAAATAGATTACTCTCTAATAGGCAAGGGGCTCCTTAATCCTAACGCTTTAAATCTCGATAAAAACGATCTTGCGCCTAGCCTTAATAACGAAGCGGATATGCAAGATATCATTAGGCCTAGCTATATAAACAATCTCTTTTCGCCTATAAGCAGTAAATTTTATAACACCTTCTACGTTTATAGCGAGCTGATACCGGATTTTTCATATATGCACAATAAGCTAAGCTTGCTTTATGATAAAAAAAGGACCTCCTTGAACTCTTCGGAGGAAGATGACGGCACCATGCTTAACTCCGCACCTTCTTTGATATACGCAGGAGGCAGCATAGATCTAAGCGTAAACGGCGATCTTAGAAACGAAGGGATAATCTACGCGGGCTCTAATATGAGCCTCAAAGCGGGCAGCGTATCAAATTTAAACTCCGCCTCCATCATCGCCGCGAACGCCCTAAGCATATCGGCTAATAAGGATATAATAAACGCCTCCTCTTTGATACAAGGACGCAGCGTAAGCTTAAACGCGGGCAGAGATATAGTACATAAAACCCTAAGTAAAGAGATAAGCCTAAATAGAGCCTACGGCGATCAAAGCAGCACCTATATAGGCACTATCTCAAATATAAAATCTACCGAAGGCAGCGTAGCATTAAATGCGGCTCGCGATATAACCGTAACCGGAGCGAGCATAGACTCGGCTGCAAATTTAATCCTAAACGCCGCAAAGGACGTAAATATAAATAGCGCGGAGGAGAAGCTAAGCTATAACTTTAAAAGCAAGGGCGGATACTATAAAGAGGATATCGTTAAGAATACAGGCTCCAAACTTAACGCCAAAGATAATATCTTAATCAAAGCGGACGGTATCAACATAAGCGGAGCGGATATTAATGCGCGCAGCGGTGATGCTTTGCTGCAGGCAAAGAACTCCATAAATCTAAGTGGGGATGTCGATAGCGCCTACTACGAGAGCGAATTTAAAGAGAAGGGCTTTGCGTCTAAAAAAAGCACTACTACTAAAGCCTTAAATCAAAGCGTAGTACCTACTAGCATAAAGGCTAAAAATATAATGCTTAGCTCGCAAGAAGCTGATATCAATATAGCAGGCTCTACGTTAAAAGCTAAAGAGGCCATAGATATGCAGGCGGGAAACAATATAAATATATCGCCTCTAAGCTATAACTCCTTAAACTATAAAAATAGCTCCAAATCCTCTTTGGGCGGATTAAGAGCTAGTATGGATATGCACTCGCTTTATAAACGAAATTTACAAAGCTCCTCCCTGTCCAGCGAAACGGGGGATATAAACTTAAGAGCAAAGAACGATCTAAGTCTAATATCTGCGGATATTTCAAGCGGACGCAATCTAAACTTAGGCGCGGGAAATTCCATAAATATCCTAGCGGCCAAGGAGTATAAAGAGGAGTTAAGCGCCCATAAGAAAAGAAGCTTCAATCCGCTCTCGGTGTTCAACTATCCGGTAGCGATAGCAGCTTCCGTAGGGGCAATGGATAATATCGCACTAGAGGCCGGGATAGAAAAGATAGGCGGGGGAAGCTTTACCGAGGTATATAGGTCGGATTATAATAGCAAGCAGGCAAAGGAAGGTATATCTAAACTATCCGATATCAAAGCTGCGGGCGATATAAGCTTAAATTCTCCTACAGCTTTTATAACTTCAAATATGAAAGCGGGCGGAGATATAAATGTAGATACCAAAAACCTAACGATATCCGCAGCCGCTAACGAATATAGCGAGCACAATGTAGCAAAAAGCGCCTCTGTATCCATTACCAAAGCAAAAGACTCTCTAAATCAGATGAAGCCTAAGTCCTTGGACGAGTTTAAAAAAGACACCAGCCTTAAAGCCAAAATAGCGTCCGCCTCATACGATAAATCCAATACGAACTTATACGGTACCGAGACCGTCTCTTCTAATATGGAAGCTAAAAATATAACTCTTAGAGGGGATAATAGCCTAAGCGTTATAGGCTCAAGCTTAAAGGCCGAAGAGGATCTTAACTTAATATCTAAAGATGGGAATATAAATATAATAAATTCCACCGATACCGCAAGCTCCTCATCTAACTCTAAGCATCTGGAAGGCTCCCTGTCTCTTACCGTGCAAAACGAATACGCCCAGATTGCTCCTGCGGCTATCGCCTTGCAAGAAGCGATAAAACAGCTCAATCAGACCAAAAAGCAATATAAGGAGTATAAGGATCAGAAAAATGCTCTACAGGATAAACTTGTCGAGTTAAAAAACCGCTATAAGGCCAAAGAGGTAGGCATAGACTACTCCGATATCGAAGACCTACAAAACATAATAGAGGACGTAAAGGACGAGGAGAAATACTATCTATCAAATATCGCTCTGGCTACTGCCAACGTAGCCTCTAAAACCGCCGCCCTCATCTCCCAAAAAAGCGCCGCATCTGCAAGCTCATATACCTGGGGCTTTAGCGTCGGCGCCTCCGCAGAGCTTAGCGGAACCACTTCCAAAGATAGTTCCAAATCAAGTAACTCCGTAGCCTCTAATCTTAGCGGCAAGAATATTAAAATTTTAACTGACAGCAATAAAGATACCGCTATAAATATCAAAGGCTCAAATTTATATGCTAGTAATGATATATATCTAAACACCCATAATCTATTTATGGATGCTTCGCGGGATAGCTATGAAGCTAAGCAAAGCTCTAAAACCGTAAGCGGAAGAGTATCTGCTACTATGTATGGAGGCGGAGGAGGAAGCGCAGGGCTTGATTACTCTAAAAGCAATATGAAAGAGCAAAGCCTTAGCCACAATAACGCTAAAGTTTATGCAGGACATAATATATACGCCTTAGCTAGTAACGACGCTTTAATAAAAGGAGCTAACCTTAGAGCGGATAATGCTTTAGCTTTAAAGGTAGGACATGACCTAAGCCTTCATAGCTTAAGAGATAGCTATAATTACGATAGCAAATCAAGCTCTATAGGGGCAGGTATAGGCATAAGCGGCAGTAAAACAAACTCCGATCCTTCTCGTCCTTATGCCATAAGCAATAATATGGTAAGCTATTCAAATTCCAAACTTTCAAGCATAAACGCCAACTACTCCAGATCCAAATCAAGCACTATGGTAAAACAGACCGTGCTATCTAGTATAACTGCTAAAGAGTTAGACATAGAGGTAGGATCTAACACAGATCTAAAAGGCTCATTAATAGCCGCAGGCTACTATGATGAGAATGGAAACTTCATAGATAACGGCAAGCTTAGATTAAAAACAGATACCCTAAGCTTTTCAAATTTAAGCAACACTAGATACGACAAATCAAATTCTTTAAGCATAGGAACTAATTATGCTTTTAAAGATCCGCAACAAGAAGGAGGAAGCAAAGAGAACGGTAACCAAGCTAGTGATAGCAAGAACGCTCAATCTAAAGATAGCGCTAGATTAAAACAAGACGACTTAAGCGCCGAGCATATTCAAAATACGATTAAGTCCATAAAAGAAAAGGTAGCCAAGGAAGATAGCAAAAATTTCAGCTCATCAAGCGTATCGCTAAGTAGATCGCATTCGGTACGCTTAAATAAAACTTTAGCTACCGTAGGACGCGGCAATCTAATAATCAATAATGAAGCCGGCTCGGATGAATTAAGCAGGCTCAATAGGGATACGGCTAAAATACAAAAAGATATCGTAAATAGTAATTTGTACTCATCCGCAAAGGCTGATATAGATTATAGATTTTTTAGCCAGGACGGACGAGATCAAATCAAAAAAGAGCTTCTACTCCTTACGGATTCGTTATCAAATCATATGCCGAGCGAAAATTCAAACAACGCTTTTGAAAGAACCATTGCAAAAGGGCTAAATTCCTTAGGCACCTGCTCTTTGGGTTTAATCCCTAGCGATGAAAACAACGGAGGTTTGTTAGCCAACATAGGGGCGATAGCAACGGGCGATCCTAAATTTAAGATACTAGGTAATTCAAAATCAAAGAACGCTTTTGTTAATGGGATTTTGACGGATGAAAATAATGCAAACGAGCAGGCTCTTTATATGGTAGGCGAAGATTATAAGGTCTTATATAATCCAAGTAGGGGATTCTTGCCCGATCTTTTAGAAAGTCTGGTGGATATGCTACCGTTTACTACAGGAATTGCGAAACAGGTGGGGTATGAGATAAAAAATAACGATGTAGTCATAGGGCACTCTCAAGGAAGTGCAATTTTAAATTCTGGGTTAAAAAATTTCGATAAACATCCCAAAAAGACTATATACGCAGGAACGCCATTTAATATCCAATTTGGAGAAAATACCTATAACTATGAATATGATCCAGTGAGCCATCCTAGTGCTATTATTATGCCCACATTTTGGAGCAATGTTATAAATGGCGTAGAGATGAAAGTGCAACAAAATCAAACATATATAGAACATAATCCATTTTATATCAATCATGTTTATCCGTATAATGATATTATAAATAGATTTAACAAGGAGAATAAATGAGAAATTTTGTTATATCTTTTGTCGCATTATGCCTATATGGGTGCAGTCCTACGATTTTAGGGCATAAAATCACTTTTGCAAAGCACGTAGACGGTACCTTTTACGGCGAATGCGGCGAAAAAATAGATCAAAAAATTATATATAAATTTAAAGACGGCGTTATTCGTAAAATTTTCTATGAAGATAAAGAGGAATTTGCTTATTATGATGAGATGGTCATCCCTATCCAATCCTGCAAAGGCGAATGGTGTAAAATTTACTATCCTTGCGGTCAAAAAGAGTATTTTGTAAAGAAAGACGATATAGTAAAAAGATATTAATTTTATACTTGAAAGGAGAGCTGTGAAGTATTTCGCACCTTTTATATTGTTATTATTCTTTTGCGGGTGTGAGCCGTATTTTATGAAATATGCCGCCAAATGCGCCGGCGCCGATGATAAATCCGCTCAAAAGAATATGTATTGGTTTAAGGATAGGCATAAATATAGTTATTTTTATGAGGGAGAATATAGAACCTATGCATCCAAAAATGAAAATGATGTTTTGGCAAGACCCGATTATCCTATATTTGTAATTAGTCACTGCGATGATAAGTGGTGCGAGGTCGTTGAAAAGTGCAGCGATATAAAAGTATTTGTAAAAAAGAGCGATATAATACCATACAAAAGATAGGCATCGCCTTAAGGTATAAATTTCAATACGCGCAGAGTATCCAAGCGAGCATAACGTAAATTTAAAGCGGGTTGAGAAAGCAAATAAAACAAGAAGGATTCAAAAATGAAAAGTATAAAAGGTATTTTCCGTTATCTTTTTCCGGTAAGAGATGGACGGGAACTCTATGGACTTAAAATTCCAAAAGGGCAAAGCGATCGTTTTGGAAAAGAATTTATATTCGAGCCTGAATTGATTGCGAAATTGGATGCGGAAAAACTCGGTATAAAAATAGATCCAAAGCTTTTAAGAGATAAGCGGATTAAATTTCATATACGCGATATGTATTATAAGACATATTATGAGATAACATCTTTCGGTATCGATGAGAGCTACGCCGATTCGCGGCAAATAGATCTTGATTTAGAAGATATAAAACCTATCGTAAAATCGGATGCAGACGATCCCTACTATGTATATTGCTATAGCTTAAACATAGAGCAGATGAGATCTTTTGGATGCATTGATATGGTTAAGCCCGGTTTTTCATACTTCTTCGAATCCTATGCTGTCCATGAAAGAATAATCAAAGCTCCAAATGGCGGAGATAAAAATATAAAAAGCTGCTATATAAATGTCTTTGATAGCGATACGGAAGCTTTTTACTTGGCGCTATTGGACGTTAAGCTGCCTTTTAGCGAAGTTGCGAAAATAGTCGCTCCGCTGAGCGTAGAGGCAAATATCCATTATTCTTATAGCCTCTCCGAAGAGCAGATTATAAAATTGGGATTTCCTGAAATTTTAAAAGAAAATGGCGGCAAAATCGACGCTCAAATATCGGTAGAGATAGTATAATCTAAAATTTGGCCGTTAAATGGATGAATTATGTAAGCTCGGCGGACTATAAATTTATGAGGAGCATAAATGACTACTATGTATGTTGCTTTTTATTTATCGTCGGATAAATATAACTTTGATTTTTCGGACTTGATCCTAGACGAGAAGATTAATGAATATAAAATTAGTTATATAAAAAAATATAAAATCGGCGACATAGATGAAAGGCGCGGCAAGATTAGAAATAGTTGTAGGTGGCTATGCTATACCACCAAGAAAGAGTGCGTATTTACAAGCGATGCCTTAAAAGATTTGTATGAAATTTTAAAAGCAAACTTCGATGATATCAAAAAGAGGGTATCGGAATTAAATTTAGATGCTAATATCGATATAATGATAGATACGACAGAAAAAGACGATGTTTATGCTATAGATTTTAGCAAAGAAATGATAAAAATGTGCGCCGAACTAAATGCCGATGTATGCGTAGATGGGATATATTATTAATTTGTGCGGGAATAAAAATAGCGTAGAAAATAAATTTTTAATCCCCCGCTCAAAAGGTAAAAATGAATAAATTTATAAGCCAGCTTTCTTTCTTTACCATTGCTCTTTTAACCGCCGCCCTCATCTCTCAAGGATCTGCCGCATCCTCTAGCTGGGTTACCTGGGGCTTTAGCGTAGGCGCCTCCGCAGAGCTTAGCGGAACCACTTCCAAAGATAGTTCCAAATCAAGTA